>JAEZHX010000193.1 GCA_023436765.1 Bacillota bacterium | reverse complement strand
GGTTGCAATTACTCCAAAAACAGTCTGAGCTATAACCTTCTCACTTATTAAAATATGCATCAAAGATCTCACTTGCGATTGGAACAGCATAATCACTTCCCGTTCCCACACTTTCTACGATGATACTAACGACGATCTGAGGGTCCTTTGCCGGAGCAAATCCGATAAACCAGGCATGAGCCGGCTTCCCGCCATCCTGATCTGCAGAGCCGGTCTTACCGGCTGCTTCGATATTGAGCTTCTCCAGGTCCTTCGCAGTTCCGCTTGTTACAACGCTCCTCATCAGCTCTGTCAGATAATCTGCTTCCAGAATGGACATCGGTTTTAAATAGGATTGGGGTTGAAAGCTTTTTACAGTGGCTCCGTCAGCATTTTCAATATGATCAACCACATAGGGCTTCATCATAATTCCGCCATTGGCCACTGTGGATGCAATCAAGGCATTGTGTAGCGGTGTTATCAGAGTCTTTCCCTGTCCGATGGCTGTCTGCATCGCTTCCTTTACACCGGAGCTGCCCACCTTCAGCTCGAAGCTGCTGATACTGCTCGTCATGTTCACCGGCAATGGCTTGTTGTACAGAAATTCCTCGCAAAGCTCACGGTACCCGGTGATATCCAGTTCCTTCCCAATGGTCGCAAAGGACGTATTGCAGGATTTTGCGAAAGATTTCTTCAGATCTACTTCTCCATGGGCTTTGTTGTTATAGCAATGGACTACCATGCCATCCTCTTCGGTGCTGCCGTTACAATCATATTCATAGTCGAGATAATCGTAATTCTCCCTGATAAATTCCAGAGTGGTTAGAACCTTAAAGGTAGACCCGGGTGGATATAAGCCCTGAGTAGAACGGTTCAAGAGCGGAGACTTGGTCTCCTCATCCGCCACCAGCTCCTCCCACAGTTCATTGATCTTATTCGGATCATAGGAGGGCTTCGATGCCATCGCCAGGATCTTGCCTGTGGAGGGTTCCATCACTACGACTGCTCCCCTGTTATTCCCCAGAGCATCAAAGGCAATCTGCTGTAGCCTGACATCCAAAGTCGTTACGATGTTATCCCCGACGTTTTTCTCACCGACCAGATCATGGTACATATTATCAAAGGAATTAACATTGGAGGTCAGCAGCCTGATATTCTCGCTCTCCTCGAGACCGCTGAGACCCTTTTGAGTCCGTCCGACCACATGGGTAAACATTTCTCCGTAGGGATAATTCCTGGTTTCACTCCCATTCTCATCTATCAGAGTCTCCGCAAGAACACTATAATCAGAGGCCATAATCTTACCCCTGATCACCCGATCCGACAGGATCTCCTCTCTCCGGTTATAGGTGCTGTTGATGATATCCTTGCTTCGAAACAGCAGGAAATAAGAAAAATATCCGACCACCAATACAAATAATCCGATGAAGATATAGATCACAGAGAATAAGGTCTTCCGCTGGTTCTTGTTCTTATCATCACCCGATATCATCACTCCTCCTTCACCTCCGTTTCCATAGAAGCTTCCTTCTCCATACCTTCCATACGCTCTTCTTCTGCTTCCTTCCTGATCGCATAGCCCTTCAGGTATACACCCTGAATAACCATGAACATCAGAATGGTTGCAAATACAGAGCTGCCTCCGGAGCTAATCAACGGAAGGGTGACACCGGTGGAAGGGATCATTTTTATGACACCACCAACCGATAAGAACACCTGGAAACCAAACATAGCGGAAAAGCCTGCCGCCACCAGTCGGTAGAACACATCCTCCAGCTTCAGGGAGATATTCACCATCACGATGAAGCAATTCATATATACCAGTAAAATACAGATGGCAAACAGTCCGCCAAGCTCCTCTGCAATTGCTGCGAAGACAAAATCACTGTCTACGACCGGTATACTGGTAGGTAATCCGCGCTTAAGGCCCATGCCGAACCATCCCCCGGTGCCGATGGCAAACAGGGATTGGGAAATCTGGTAGCCCTCATTATCAATGTAAGCAAATGGGCTTCTCCAAGCCATCACTCTCACCTTGACATGGTCAAACAGGCGATAAGCGACCATGGCAGCCACGCTTCCCCCTGCAAGTCCTGACAGTAGATAAACCGGCTTGGCTGTAGCTATATATAGCATGAAGATATAGGTTACAAAGAAAATCAGAGCACCTCCCAGATCCTTCTGAAGAACCAGAATCAGCACCATGGCACCAGCCATAAGGGTAACAAAAATAACCCTTTTAAGATCCGTGCCTTTGATGAACATGGAAGCGATGCACAATACGAACAGAAGCTTTACAAGTTCAGAGGGCTGGAAGGTGAAGCCGGCAATGTTCAACCAGTTTGTGGCACCGTACTTTGTCGTACCCATGAATAACACTACTGTCATCATCAAAATTCCTGCAATACCATAGACCCAGCCGAATTTTCTAAGGAAGCCTACCCGGCGGATAATGACAGGCACAAAGATACAGATTGCCGCAGCAATTGCAACAAAAGCCACCTGTCTGACTGCCTTATCGAAGGATAATCTGGCAAGCACGATAAATCCGATTGCCAGCAAAAGCAGCATATTTCGGAGCAACAGTTTCGATAGTCTCCGATAGAAGGCCTGGTAGAAGCCGAGGATTAGTATAAATAGAACCACCTCCACCCCATACAACACCAGCACCTTATCACTGAAGCCCTGAATATATAAAGCAAAATGCCCGGTGAAATGAATCGCAAAGACAAACAGTGTTAAGAGCCTGTAATCGCTGTCCTGCTGCTCCTTCTTTCTACTACGGAAGGTCCTGAAGCTGTAGAAGACATACGCACTTATCATTAAGATCAGAAGATATTTAATCAGTTGGACGATCAGATACATGCATCCCACCTCCCTTTTCTTTGCCGTCAGCTATTCTACCCCACGCTTAAAATGCCCTGCGGTAAGGTTCTCAGCAGACAGCTCCGTATGTCTGCCTTTCAGATAACCGGAAATAAAGGCCCTAATTACCTCTCCGGTCTCCTGAGCTGTCTCCATCGTAAAATCCAAACGTAGGCCGCGGGGCTTCAATGCCATCACTTCCCCTGCATATCGCAGTAAGGACAAACATTGTCCGTTTAGTATCACATTATAACA
>JAEZHX010000117.1 GCA_023436765.1 Bacillota bacterium | reverse complement strand
CAGTGGAGTTATCCAATGGGTATTCCATCATAACAATTCCGGAAAACCTGATTGACCAATTGATACAATATGAGCAGATAGAATTTGTGGAGAAACCGAAGCGATTGTTTTATGAGGCGGATGAAGGTAGAACAGCCTCCTGTATCAATCCCATTCAGAGTTCTGATTTTAATCTGTTTGGGGAGGGGGTTATCATTGCAGTCATTGATTCCGGGATTGATTACTCTCATCCTGATTTCAGAAATGAGGACGGAACAACCAGAATCCTTGCTTTATGGGATCAGACCATACCCGGCAGTCCACCTCCGGGATTTAAAGTTGGCACTTTATATTCCAGAGAGCAGATTAATGAAGCCTTGAGAATACCTATGCCCGAAAGAATGGAGATCGTCCCGAGTACGGATCTGTCAGGGCATGGAACCCATGTGTGGTGTCTGAAAAATATCAAAGGATTGTTTTTTGCCTTTCCATCCCTTAAAATGTATTTTACAGGGAATATATACAAAAAGTGGTTCGTATGTATTTTATTTCAAAGGAAGGATTATGCTTAGGACAATAATACTATATGAAAAGAGGGCTTATGATGAAAGAGCTAAATAGTAAGCAGGTGAAGCTGCGTGATGATGAATTAAGACGCCGTGAGAGCAAAAACAGGGAATATCTGATGAAATTGACCAATGATAATCTCCTGATCAATTTTAAACTGGAGGCCGGAAGATATACAGGGAGGGAGCTTGGCAGTGACGCGCATGGAGGATGGGAATCTCCTGTATGTCAATTACGCGGACATTTTCTGGGGCATTGGCTGTCAGCAGCGGCCATCCATTATCAGATGAGTGGCGATATGGAAATAAAAGCAAAAGCGGATGCCATGATCAATGAATTGGAAGAATGTCAGAAGGACAACGGAGGTCAGTGGACAGGTCCTATACCGGAGAAATATCTTTACTGGATTGCACAAGGGAAGCCGGTTTGGGCTCCCCAATATACAATCCATAAGGTATTCATGGGTTTGGTGGATATGTATTTGTATGCTGAGAGCCAAAAGGCACTGGAGATCGCGGATCGCTTTGCCGATTGGTTTGTGGAATGGAGCGGTAAATACAACCGAGAAAAATTCGATGATATCCTGGATATTGAGACAGGCGGAATGCTTGAGGTTTGGGCTGAGCTGCTTCACATTACCGGGAAAGATAAATATAAAGTACTACTGGAACGATATTACCGGGACAGGCTGTTCGGTCCGCTGCTGGCAGGGAAGGACCCTCTGACGAATATGCATGCAAATACAACGATACCCGAGGTTCTTGGCTGTGCAAGAGCCTATGAGGTGACCGGGGAAGCAAAATGGCTGGAGATTGTTGAGGCATACTGGAACTGTGCTGTGACCGAGAGAGGAGATTTAGCTACAGGCGGACAAACCTCAGGTGAAATCTGGATGCCCAAGATGAAAATGAAACAGAGACTGGGAGACAAGAACCAGGAGCATTGTACTGTATATAATATGATGCGGCTGGCAGAGTTTCTGTTCAGACAGACTAAGGATCCTTCCTATATACAATATATCGAATACAACCTGTATAACGGCATTATGGCACAGGCTTACTATCAGGAATATACCCTGACCGGCTGTCAACATGATCATCCCTCCACCGGGCTGCTGACCTATTTTCTTCCGATGAAGGCTGGGCTCCATAAGGACTGGAGCGGTGAAACCGACAGCTTCTTCTGCTGTCATGGGACTATGGTGCAGGCCAATGCTGCACTGAACAGAGGCATCTATTATCAGGAGGGGGAAGAGCTGTTCGTCTGCCAGTATATTGATTCTGAGCTGCAAACAAGGCTTGGAGAAGCGGATATCACAATTCTCCAGAAGCAGGATAAAATGAGCGGCAGTCTGATGACTTCCTCCAATACCGCAGGAAGTCAGGAGGTAAGCGAGGTTACAGTACTGCATGAGAATATTCCGATGTATCGGAAGCACGATATCGTAGTTCATACAGCAGCAGCGAAAACCTTCACCCTGAACTGCCGAATTCCAGAGTGGATCATGTCGGAGGCTACGATTTATCTGAACGGTTCGTTACAGGGCAGAGCCTCGGATAGCAGTCAATTCTATTCAATCAATCGGGAATGGAAGGATGGGGATACGGTCAGTATCCTTCTTCCCATCGGAATCCGGTTTATTCCGCTGCCCGATGATGCCCATACAGGGGCGTTCCGTTTTGGGCCTGAGGTATTGGCAGGGATCTGCGATACAGAGAGATTGCTTCTCATTGAACATAATGATATCGCTTCTGAAATCATGATGGAAAATGAGCGGGAATGGGGAACCTGGCGCTATTTCTTCAAGACGATAAATCAGAATCCGGTCATTGAGTTCAGAAGAATCAGAGACATCGGATATGAACCGTATCAGATTTATTTTAAGGTAAAGTATGTATGACGCAGGAGGTCTGCAACGATAGAAATCCTGTAAGATTGTTACAGTAAAATAGGTATCTGGAGTATAGTCTGTATCCCGAAGATGGCATGGAGGATCGAATCATATATGGGTGTATTGATAGGAAAAGAGAATAAGATCATATTTCAAAAAAGAAATGAGCTTGCCGTGATTGAACCCTGGGGCAGGGATTGCCTCCGATTCAAGGCATCTCCGAATGCGAGGCTTGTGGAAGAGGACTGGAACCTGTTACCGGGACCGGACACAGAGTGTAATGTGGTGATCAGTGAGAACAAGGCAGTGATTACGAACGGAAAGCTATCTGCTGAGATCGATACCAACGGTAAGATTGTATATTATAAAAATGGGAAGGAGCTTCTTGCCGAACGGTCAGAGATGGCCTTCCATATGAAATATAGGGATTACCGTTCCTTGGGCGGTGATAACCATCGAGCCACAGTGATTTTTCAGGCCTACGACCAGGAGCATTTTTATGGTCTTGGTCAGGAGCAGAATGATTGCTTTGACTTAAAGGGTTCTACAAGTCAGTTGATCCACAAGAACGCGAAATCCTCTATTCCCTTTGTCTATTCCTCGAGAGGGTATGGTTTTCTTTGGAATAACCCTGCGATCGGCCGCTGTGAGCTGACCCACAATCACTCCCTCTGGGAAGCAAATTCTACGAAGCAGCTCGACTATGTGGTGATTGCAGGAGATACACCCGCAGAGATCATGGGGAAATATGCTGATTTAACGGGACATGCACCGAAGTTTCCGGCGTGGGCTTCAGGATTCTGGCAAAGCAAATTAAGGTATGAGGATCAGGAAGAGCTCCTGTCGGTTGCGAGGGAGTACAAAAACCGGGGAATTCCTTTGGCTGCCATTGTGATTGATTATTTTCATTGGACGGAGCAGGGTGAATGGAAGCTTGATCCGAAGTATTGGCCGGACCCCGGAAGGATGTGCGAGGAGCTGAATGAGATGGGGATCAGACCGATTGTTTCGATATGGCCGACCATTAATCCGAACAGTGAGAACTATAGCTATATGGATGAGAGAAATATGCTGGTTCGGACGGAAAGCGGTCAATATGGTGTCTTCCCTTTCTATGGTCAGCAGACCTATATCGATCCCAGTAATCCGATGACCAGGGAATATGTCTGGACTAAGGTATATGAAAATTATTATAAGAACGGGATTAAAAGCTATTGGTTGGATGAGGCTGAACCGGAGATAAATCCTGTTCACTTTGATAATCTACGCTTCTATAGAGGAAACGGGGAAGAGGTTGGCTTAATCTATCCCTATCATTACTCACAATTATTCTATGAGGGAGCCAAACAAGCCGGGGATACGGAGATTATATCACTGACCCGGGCTGCCTGGATCGGCAGCCAGAGATTCGGAGCCCTGGTATGGTCGGGTGATATTCCTTCTACCTTCGAGGCTCTCCGTATGAGTGTAAAGACTGGTCTGAATATGGCAATGTGCGGAATTCCCTGGTGGAACAGTGACATCGGGGGCTTCTGGGGGGCGGATATCGAAAGCGATTATTTTAGAGAGCTGATTGTCCGCTGGTTCCAATTTGGAGTTTTTTGCCCGGTAACAAGACTGCATGGTGCAAGACTTCGGACTTCGGATCAACCGGAGAGAAATCCCGGTGTGAAGGAGAGAAGCGGTGGAGACAACGAGATCTGGAGCTTTGGGGATAAAGCATACCCAATTTTGAAAAACCTGTTGGAGCTACGCGAGCGGCTTCGTCCCTATCTTCATAAGCAGATGGATATCGCCAGCAGAACCGGTATTCCGGTCATGAGGCCCATGTTCTTCGATTACCCTCTGGAGGAAATCTGTTACTCGTTGGGAGATCAGTATATGTTTGGCGATGACATCCTGTTTGCACCGATTGTAAATCAGGGTCAGACGGATCGTAAGGTATATCTACCGGCAGGCAATTGGATTGATGTGAATGACAGAAATGAGTATTCGGGCAGCGGATTTGTAGAAATGCATGCCGAACTGGACCGGTTTATCGCTTTTGTGAAAAAGGGAAGCGAATATTTAGGTTGTTTTTAACCTGGGAAGCTAGTGCTTGGCGATGGAGGTAGCTATGCTGGTTGTTGATCAGAGACCTGACAGAAGAATTATAGGTGTGGAGCGTGCTCAGGGAGCACTGATTTTATCCACCAATTATGGAAGAATAAAGCTGGAACCAAAATCTCCGGAAATTCTCCGGGTGGTATATACCCTCAAGGAAGCCTTCGTGACCCGGGAAAACCCGGGAATCGTATGTAAAGAGAGCTATGAGGAATGGGATTATGAAGAAGCTGAGAAGGAAATTCTTCTGAATACCGCAAAGCTTCGGCTGAAGGTGAATAAGGAGACGGCATCCCTACAGTACTATGACGATAAGGGAAAGCTGCTGTTAAAGGAAAGAGACTTTGAAAGTAAGAGGCTAGAGGAGTTTTCTGCGTACAAAACGGTAATAGATACAGCTACAAGGGTTGAGAAGGTGATTACTCCCGACGGTGTGAAGGAGGTTGTAAAGGATGCGAAGCAGATCTTTGACCGGAGGCTTTACCGAACCAGATTATATCTGGAGTGGCAGGAGGGAGAAGCCCTGTACGGACTAGGGCAACACGAGGAGGGATGTCTGAACTTAAGAGGAAAGACTGTATTCCTGCATCAGGCCAATAAAAAAATAGCAATTCCCTTCCTGATCTCCAGCCTGGGTTATGGAATTTTGGTAGATACCTATAGTCCGATGATTTTTCATGATACTGAATTTGGATCCTATCTGTATACAGAAGCAGATACGGAGCTGGACTATTACTTCCTATACGGCGGTAACATGGATGGAGTGATTCACGGGTATCGTTATCTCACAGGGAAAGCGGCAATGCTGCCGAAATGGACCTTTGGCTTTATACAATCACAGGAGCGGTATGAAACGGCTCAGGAATTAATTGATATGGTAAAAGAACATAGAAAAAGAGGGATCGGTCTGGATTGTATCGTCCTGGACTGGTGCTCCTGGCAGGGAAATCTCTGGGGTCAGAAGACCTTTGATCCGAAGCGCTTTGCAGACCCCTCTGCTATGATGACCGAACTGCATGAGAACCATGCACATCTGATGGTGTCTGTTTGGCCCAATATGAGTGAGAATTGTGACAATTATAAGGAATTTAGGGAGAAGGGGTACCTTTTACCCGGCTGTAGTATCTATGACCCTTATCTGCCGGAAGGAAGAAGCCTCTACTGGAAGCAGGCAGAGGAAGGACTGTTCTGCCATGGGATTGATGCCTGGTGGTGCGATTCCAGCGAACCCTTTACGCCGGAATGGAATCATCTCGGACAGCCGGAGCCAAGTGCGATGTATCAGGAATATTATCATACCAGCTGCCGGCATATCCCGGCGCAGCTGACCAATTCCTATGGGTTATTTCATGCGAGGACCATATATGAAGGACAGCGTGGGACAACAAGTGAAAAGAGGGTGGTTAATCTTACCCGCAACGGCTACACGGGACAACAAAGATATGGGACGATTCTATGGTCAGGTGATATCTCTGCAAACTGGATCACGCTGAAAAGACAAATTGCAGCCGGTCTTAACCTGTGCGCCAGCGGCATCCCGTACTGGACATTGGATATTGGAGCATTCTTTGTGAAAAAGGGTGTTCAGTGGTTCTGGGACGGAGACTATGAGAAGGGCAATGAGGATCCCGGATATGCTGAATTGTTTACAAGATGGTTTCAATTTGGATGCTTTTTACCGGTCTTTAGAAGCCATGGTACTGACTTTAGAAGAGAATTATGGAATTTTGGTGATGTTGGAGACTTGTTCTATGACACCCTAATTAAATTCAATCAATTAAGATACCGGCTAATGCCCTATATCTACTCAATGGCAGGCAAGGTGTGGAAGGACGACTATACCATGCTCAGAATGCTGGCCTTTGATTATCCGGAAGATGCCATAGCAAGAGAAATCCGTGATCAGTATCTATTCGGTGAGAGTCTGATGGTATGTCCGGTGGTAGAACCTATGTACTATGATAAGAATGGGGTACCGATTGAGGACTCTTCTAAAACCAGGAAAGTATACCTTCCCCAGGGTGGTTGGTATGATTTCTGGACAAACCGGTATTACGAGGGGGGAAGGACCATAACTGCGGCTGCCCCGATTGACCTCCTGCCACTGTTTGTCAAGGCGGGCAGTATTCTTCCGATGACTCGGTTCATGCAATATGTGGATGAGACACCGGCTGAACCGCTAGAGCTACTTGTTTATACGGGTAAGGATGCTGAATTCGAACTATATGAGGATGAGGGTAACAGCTATCGGTATGAAGAGGGGGAATATGCCATCACAAGGCTGGTATGGTCCGAACAGCAGCAAGAGTTATCAATCGGTGCTCCAATCGGCTCCTATCGGGGAATAAATCAAAACAAAGAAGTTAAAATCCAGGTAATTAAGCCCAGGTAAGTGTCAGCGAAATCAATTTCATCAGATCTATCCAATATTTGCGGCTACATAATTCTTAGTTACTTATGATGATTTTAGGTTGATATCATAGTAATTTTTAGTTATAATGATTAAGTAAAACGTTTAACAAATGACCTAAAGCTATATTATCAGTTACACTGTACACAAGATCAATTACGTATAAAGGAGTGCAAAAAATGAAGAAACAAGGAGTTAATCCTTATCTTCCGTCCTGGGAATATATTCCTGACGGAGAACCTTATGTTTTTAATAACAGAGTATATGTTTACGGATCCCATGACCGCTTTAGCGGGTACGCTTATTGTCTGAACGATTATGTTTGTTGGTCCGCACCGGTGGAGGATCTCTCTGATTGGCGCTATGAGGGAGTCATCTTAAAGGCTACTGATGTTCAGGATAACGAGGATCGCGACAGCTGTCTGTACGCACCCGATGTAGCCCTCGGACCGGACGGAAGATATTATCTATATTATGTGGATAGTAAGCGTTCCATCGTATCTGTTGCAGTTTGTGATACACCGGCAGGCAAATATGAGTTTTATGATTATGTCCATTATGCGGATGGTACGATTTTAGGGGAGAGAGAGGGCGATGAACCACAATTCGATCCGGGCGTACTGGTAGAGGGAGATAAGGTTTATCTGTATACCGGCTTTTGTGCAAGGGGGGATAGATCCAGAAGCGGAGCTATGGCAACAGTGTTAAGCAGTGCGGATATGGTTACCATACTTGAGGCTCCGGTAATTGTAGCTCCCAGCCAGCCCTACAGTGCGGGCAGCGGCTTCGAGGGGCATGAATTTTTCGAGGCTCCTTCCATCAGAAAAAGAGGTGACACCTATTACTTCATCTTCTCCTCAATTCTTATGCATGAGCTTTGCTATGCCACCAGTAAGCACCCTACCAGGGACTTTGTATATCGCGGAACGATCGTAAGTAATTGTGATATGGGCATCAGCTCTTATAAGCCCGCTGATAAGCCGATGGCATACGGAGGAAATAACCACGGCAGCATGGAGGAGATTAACGGAAAATGGTACATTTTCTATCATAGGCATACCAATGGAACAAATTACAGCAGACAGGGCTGCCTGGAAGAAATAAAATTTTTAGAGGATGGATCAATTCCTCAGGTAGAATTGACCTCCTGTGCTCCTAATGGCGGACCGCTGAAGGGAATGGGAGAATATCCCGCTTATATCGCCTGTAATCTGTTCTGTGACGAGGAATCCGTCTATACGGATTTTACCGGAGCATGGATGAATAATCAATTCCCGAAGATTACGCAGGATGGAAGAGACGGTGATGAAGAGCTTGGATTTATCATGAACATGAAAGCCTCTGCTACAGCCGGCTTTAAGTATTTTGATTGTAAAGGAACCAAGCTGGTGAAGATTAGAGTACGTGGCTACTGCAAGGGCGATTTTGAGATCAGGACCACCTGGAACGGTCCTGTTCTTGGCAAAATTCCGGTTGTGTTCTCGAACGTATGGAAGGATTACTCTGCAGATATCAGTATCCCCGATGGTGTACATGCACTTTATATTACATATACCGGGCAGGGAAGTGCAAGCCTTGCATCCTTTACCCTGGAATAATACAACGCATGCTTCTATAACAATTTAACTTCGATAAGCCCGGTAGAGATAATATTTACCGGGCTTTCTTCATC
>JAEZHX010000107.1 GCA_023436765.1 Bacillota bacterium | reverse complement strand
GCTTCATCGAAAAATACAATTCGGGGCTTGTTCACAATAGCACGGGCGATCAGTAGCCTTTGTCTCTGTCCTCCTGATAATGTACTTGTACCCTCGCTGATTACTGTATGCATGCCCATCGGCATATTGTTGATATCTTCTTCCAGGCCCGATGCCTTCGCCGCCTCCCAGGCATCATCAATCGTAAGCTGTGGATTGGACCCGACGATATTCGTAAAGATATCTCCGGGAAGAAGCTTACCATTCTGCAGAACCACACCAATTTGTCTTCTGATGCCACGGATGTCTACCTTATCGATATCCTGTCCGTCGTAATAGAGACACCCTGCCTCAGGCTTTTCAAATCCTAAGAGAATACGAAGCAGCGTGGATTTGCCACAGCCTGAGGGCCCGACGATAGCCACATATTCACCTGGATTAATCTGAAAGGATGCATTCTTTATCACTAGAGGCATACCTTCTTTGTAACGGAAGCTGATATTGCTCACTTCTATCTGTCCATTCAGTTCTCCCGGATCCAGCTTGTCCTCATCGTATTCCGGTAAGGCCTTCAGAATGGGACTGATGCTTCTGCATAGTGGAAGTATGGCAAGTGCTTCAATCAAGGTTGTAGATAAGGTCACCATCGTTGCGAAGAAGCTTACAAAGGCAGCATTAAATGCAATAAACCTGCCTGCCGACAGCTGCTCCTTTCCTGCACTGATATAGAAGAAGAAAATGACCGCTGAGCTTAGGACCGGAAGCATATTATTGTAGGAATCGATCAGATTTGAAATGGTAACTGATCTTAACGAAACCTTCCTAATGCCACTGAACTTCTTCGACCAGAGGTAAAAGGCTCTGCTCTCTGCACCGGCGATCTTAAGCTTCGGTATCCCTTCCATAAGCTGAAGCACGAAGCCGGAGAGCTTGTTACTCTGATTCGTGATGTTACCTTCATAACGAACCTTCCTGTAACTCAGAAATGCAGCAGCAACCGAAGCAATTATGATAAGAACGGCGATCATAGCCAGTTTAGCACTATAATAAAACAGAAGGCCAAGATTAAAAACAGAGAACAGTCCGGTCAGTATCGCTGTAATTGTAGTACCGGAAAGAGCCTTCTTAATTTTATTGACACTCATTGCCTTCATGGACAGTTCACCGGCACTATAATCCTTAAAGAATGCAACGGGCAAACTGATCAGCCTGTCCCAGATTGCCGCCTGTATGTCGGTATCCATCCTTGTTTCAAGCCGCATCATGACGAAGGACCGGACCACCTGAAGAGATACTCCGGAAATTACTCCAGCAAATAAAAAGATAGCAACCTGCCATAGGTATTCCCGCTCCCCTTGAGGAATTACAGTATCAAATAGGATACCGGATATAATCGGAAGCGTCATTCCTAATAAACCACCGCCAATTCCCAAGAGGATAAGAAAGATCAAATCCCTCTTCCAGGTTCCCTCCAGTCCAAACTTTAAGATATCTTTTAGTCCGAGCTGTCGAAATGGTAAGGTTCTATAAAACACGAAGGCTCTGGGGTTTAATTGAGAAGCCAATTCTCTCTGTATCAGAGTCCTTTCTCCCGATTCAGGATTAAGCAGCTCGTATTTATCAGGAGCAACCGGAAGGAGGGCCACCGGCTTTCTCTCCTCTCCCAGAAATCCTAACATAGCTCCGTTATCCTTATTCCACCATTCGCCTTGTAAGATGATGCTTCGGAACCTTATTCTAGAAGCTCTGGCAATATTGCTTATCACATCCTTGGAGGAGGTTTTCTCTTGCTTGGTCACCGGTTTTATAATAGAAATCCCCTTGCTCTTTCCAACCAAATAACAGGCCCTGAACAGATTATCCTCCTCGGATACCTCATGGATCACCTCATGCTCCGAAGTCTCCAGCACATTAGCCAGACTTAAAATTGCTTTATTAATATATTCCGCGTCGTTTTTAATCTTATCACTCAAACGCTGTTTTTCCAGGCTTCTGTATAGATCTATCCTAAGCTGTATCATATCAAAGGCCGTATCATTGTAATTCATAAGCATTTGATACAGCAGCTCTTGCTCAAGCATATCCGAGGTATTCTTAAGGTCCATTCTTATGTCCTCTACAGCTGTTAACCAGCTATTCTCTGTCAGAGGGAAGTATACCTCCCGACTCTTAAGGACATATTCCCGTAAGCCCATATATTCAGAGCTTCCCTCCATATGAGCAGCCCATAATACTCCGCTAATGGTATGATAGGGTGTCCCTCCGGCTATTGCCATCTCTCCATTAGAACGAATTACTGTTGCATTTTTGGGCAGTAAGGTGTCAGAAATACAGCCAGAAATCCTACGAATCCATTCCTCCGTCCTATGTACCAGCTCCTCCCGGAATTCGCTTAGCTTCCCAAGTGCAAAGAAGGTGTTGGCCTTCAGCTCTATGATTTCGGTTTCCATTATACCAATCAGCTGAACTTCATAAGTGATAGTATCTCTGCCGGCTGCGCCAAAGCAGAACACCGCATTACCTTCGCTTACACTAAACAGGTGATTACGGGTGCCATAGGTTTCATTATTAAATTTCTGGACACAGAATACCTCGGCTCGCCCTGACGAAATAATATATACCTTATCTGGCTCAGACAAGGATAACGGTAAATTGCCCTCTATTTGTATTAGTTCACCGTATTGCTTCCACTGTGCGGTATTAAATCCCATTTTATCACCTGCTTTTTATGATTACATGCTGATCAGTCTTGCATAAGGACCGTCCATCTGCTTCATTTCCTCATGGGTGCCTCTCTGCACAATCTTTCCTTTGTCCATAACGATAATCTCATCACAGTCTCTGATTGTACTGAGTCGATGCGCTATAATAACACAAGTACAGCCTCTGCGCCTGATATTCTCATCGATGCGCTGCTCTGTCTTCGGATCCAGTGCGCTGGTAGCTTCATCAAGAATTAGTACGGAGGGATTGCCCACCAAGGCTCTGGCGATCTCCATTCTTTGCCTCTGTCCTCCGCTGAAATTCCTCCCACCTTCTTCTACCATGCTGTCATAACCCTTTTCTCTGATGGAAATGTCCTCATGAATACAGGAATCCTTCGCTGCGCGTATCATATCTACCTCGGATATGGTATCATCCCATAACGTGATATTGTCTTTGATCGTACCCTCAAACATGCAGATATCCTGATCTACAACCGAAATAGAGTTATGAAGGACTGACCGAGGAATATCCTCCTTGGGTGTACCATCAAATAATATCTCACCGGACCACGGCTGATATAAACCCGAAAGTACCTTTGCAATGGTTGATTTTCCGCTTCCTGACCCACCAATCAGAGCGACACGGGAACCCGGTTTCAACTCAAGCCTAAAATCTTCGATTAAGGGAGGCTCCAATCGGTTATATCCAAAGCTTAAATTCTTGATCTGGATATCCCCCTTCAATTTATCGCTAGGCTCGAAGGCGCCGGTTCGGCCGTTATCATCTTCGGCTACGTCAACCGGATATTCAAGTACATCATCGAGCCGCTTCATATCTCCTTCCACTTCCTGAAGCAAACTTCCCATGCCAATCAGATTATTCACCGGAGTCATAAAGCTTTGCATCAGACTCTGAAAAGCTACAAGCATGCCCATCGACATGAAGCCTCCGAGGATTCTTTGACTGCCTATCATCAGAATAATTGCATTCGTAAGCCCTGTTAATAGTAAGGGTACTCCAAGCATCTTTTGCGTCGTAATACCCAGATTCTGTTCTCCGTTGCTGATTTTTGCCTGATAGCCTGCCCATTTTGCGAAAAAATCAGATTCAGAACCGGTCGCCTTTAAGGTTTCGATGGATTGCAGTCCAGCCATTGCTGTTCCGTATATTTTACCTCTGTCCTGAAGCAGTCCCATATTTTGATTGATACGTTTTTTAGAGATATGCCGCATATAAAGCATACTGATTACACCGGAAGCAAGACATAGGAAAGCCAGTGATACATCATAGAGATTCATTAGTATAAAATAAAAAACCACCATAAATATATTAATAATCGCTGCGGCAAGCTTACCGGACAATATCTTTGCCACCTGGTCATTACTCATGATACGCGTGCTGATATCTCCACAGGATCTTTGAGTAAAAAATTCAACCGGCAGCCTTAATACATGCCATAGAAAATGACTCGAGGTGCTGACAGCCATCTTTGTTTCTAATCTTAATAAATAGTGTTGCTGCAGAAAAGTCAGTATTCCCCTTAATGCTGCGGTGATCAGCATACCCAGGATTAGGGCAGAGAGCCATCCGGTTCTTCCCTCCAGCAGGATATTATCAATAAATATCCTTGAGAAGGACGGTATGATAATACCCGGTATCACCAGGGCTAAGCCTGTCAGTACGGCAAAGGTAAGCGCTGTCCCGGCACCCTGAAACCGTCTCCTAAGAGATTTCAGGACACTTGCTTTTTCTCCACCTTTCTCAAAGCCCTCTCCGGGTTTCATCATAAGTGTAACGCCTGTAAATGATTGGTCAAACTCCTCTAGGGTAACCGTTCGAGGCCCGACCCCCGGATCATTAAGATATGCTTTGTCGTTTATAAAACCCTCAAGAACGATAAAATGATTGAAATTCCAGTGAATAATGGCCGGAAACTCTTTATTCCTTAATTCTGCCGGCTCATAACGAAAGCCCTTTGCCTGCATTCCATATTTTCTTGCAGCCTTCAGGATATTGCCTGCTTTACTTCCATCCCTGGATACTCCGCATTCCATCCGTAGTTCTTCTAACGGAACGAATCTACCATAGTAAGCGAGAATCATACCAAGAGAAGCCGCACCGCACTCTAGGGCCTCCATCTGTATCACAGTTGGCACCTTTGCTCTCTTATTTGGTATCTTCGTTTTGGCATTCTTATTTTGGGACCTTTGTTTCAACTTACCTTTTAATAACCATCTCATGATAAGTCCACTCCATAGGTAATAGTTCTGCCTTTTCAGGCAAGGGACATCAGATATTTATTCCACCGGCAGTATCATACTGATCGGTCTTTGATTCGATATTGTAATTCTTCCATCACATAAAGTTCCACTATTAATCTTCATGGCAGGCCCTATGGAATTTGTCCACTGATATCCACTGATCGTGCTGCTGTTACTTATGATATCAACATGAACCTCTACTACAGGTCCTGATTGGGAAAACACCTCAGCTAATTCATCACTTCCCAGTGTCTTGACCATATTCTGATGCGTCACGGGATAATCAGACACAGAGACTACCTTACCGATCATGTATCCGTAGTCTTCTTTCTTCACAGAGGATGGCGATAAGAAGACCTCCATACCCGGACTTAGCTTATTGCCCTCCTTCGCAGAAATATAGAACAGGCCCTCCAAGTCCTTAATCCCTTCCCCCATTGGTTCGATGCTGATCAGCGGTTCCCCTGCCTGCAGCATATCCCATTTATTTAGTCTGACCTCCAGTACTCTTCCGGAATATTGTGATACTATATTAGATTCTGCTTCCAGCCTGCTTTGAAGTTCCTTAATACTCTCTTCCAGCTTCCGATATCCTTCCTGATCTGTCACTGAATCCATTAGCTCCAAATCCTTCTTAAGCTGTAATATCTCATCCACAATTTCGCTTCGATCAATTCGGGCGATTACTTCTCCCTCACGAACCATATCACCCGGAACCACCTTGATATCGTAAAGCTGACCGGAGGCAAAGTGTATAATGTTACGGACACCGCCACTTTTCAAAAGGATTCCTTTGCCATCCATACTTGTCTTAATACTTCCGAAAAAAGCCCATATACCGAAAGCCATAAGCATGAATAGTACTGTAATTAGTACAATCCAGCCTCGGGGGTCTGTTACGGTTATCATTTGATCAAGTTGTTCCGGCGAGGAAAGTCTCTCAATTGAGACTTTACGAAAAATTGTGTTTTTCATAAACGGCAGCTCCAATCTATGGAATATATTGATACTCACCATTGCTTACGGTTTTCTTGTAGATATTCTTTCCCTGGACTTCACCCTTATCATCGAAGCTTAAATTACCGGTAAGTCCCTCCCAGACACGAATGGAATGAAGCGTATCGGCAATCTCAGCCGACTCGCTGGATCCACCATGTTCTATTGCATACGCAAGTAATTTCACCGTCTCATAACCTTGCACAGCAGCCTTATCGGGTTCTGCTCCGTACTTTGCTTTAAATTTGTTAATAAAAGCCTCCAACCTGGTATGTTCAGCTTCCGGATGAAACAACGAGATAAATACCACTCCTTCTGCATAAGCACCAAGTTCATCAATTAACTGAGGGTAATCAAGTCCATCTCCCCCAATAATAGGTATGTCTATATCGGATTGTCTGATTCTCCTGATATAGTCGATGGCTCCCGGCATTGCATCTGCTACAAGTACCGCATCATAATCCAATGCTTCCCATCGTTCTCTGATCCTCTTGAATTCAGAATCTCCACCCAGATAGGTCACTCTGTCTATGACCTTTATCCCTAATTGTGTGGCAGCATCCTCAAACGCTTTTGCCATTCCTCGTCCATAATCATCATCGGCATAGCATATGGCTATTCTCATCAGTCCCTCTGACTCGGTATATTCAGCCAATTCCTTGGCAATGATAAGATCACTCGGGATCTGCCTGAATATATACTGATTCCCTTCCTCTGTTAATTCAGGGGCCGTGGAAGCCGGAGTAATCATTACGACATTTGCTTTCTCATAAATTGCTGATGCCGGTACTGATACTCTTGAACTCCAATGACCGATTACCGCGGAAATTCCTTGAAGTTCTGATAAGGATTGTGCAACTGCTAATCCTTTCGTTACAGAAGCTTCATCATCCTGCATAACTAATGTAAGTTTTTTATTCAGGAGCTTCTTTTGATTAATTTCCTCGACTGCCATCTCGAGTCCCTCAATATATTTAGTAGTATTACTCATCGTCTCAAGTGAAGCAGCAACACCGATCACAATCTCATTATCCAAATCATAGGTACGGTTAAGCATCACTTCCTGATCCTTCTTGGTTGCACTGCAACCTGTGAGACTCATGATCAGCATACTAACTACCAATACCTGAATTACTAATTTTCTAATCATTGCTACCTCCAAGGGAAACAGATTACGGTTCTGTCGCAGAAAGTTATTCACTCTTGTTCGAATATACAGTGAACACAGTTACTATCCACAGGATCGACCGATTGGTCCAAAGATATGTTTAAAAATCGATAATTATGTAAATTTATAGGTAATTTTATACCATATTATAACACATTTTCGAACATCATGTCAATTTTCATCTTGTTATATTTCGAAATTATTCCGAACACGATACTCCAGACAAAAATAGCAGTAAAAATGCAAATATCTAAACTGCATTCTTACTGCTCTTCCATTATGGTCTTAGCCCAATTACTAACGATT
>JAEZHX010000095.1 GCA_023436765.1 Bacillota bacterium | reverse complement strand
CTTCTCTGATCAGCATAGGCGGTACCCTGTGAAGAATATCATTCGTTGCGTTGCTATCAAGGATCCAGGCATCTATCTCATTCCGTGGAATAACCAGCGGCATTCGGTTATGAATCTCCTTCATGGACTCATTGGCATCGGTGGTCAGAATCACAAATCTCATCTCGTCCCTATAATAAGAATAGATCCCAGCCATATAGAGTGCGTTCGTGCCCTCCACCCGAAATATAAATTTCCGCTTTTCGCTGTCCCATTCATAGAAGCCCGTAGAGGGTATAATGCAACGGCGGTTTAACAGTCCGTCACGGAAGGTCTTCTTTTCGAAGGCAGTCTCCGCTCTGGCATTGATAATAACCCCCTTCTGGTCGAACTTTGGAAACCCCCAGATACTTAAGGCCGGTTCCGCCTTCCTTGCTTCCTCTACCAGAATCGGTACCTGATTCGTCGGAAATACCTCTCCGGTTCTGGCCTGTGCCCCGTGGAGCTTGGCATTCAGCTTCTCCAGGATCTCCCGTACTTCATCACTTTGCTCTACTGTAAAATTATATCTTCCGCACATTGTCATCCCTCATTTCTTTCTCTATCAATTATGATCCCATTTGCGTATGCTTTTTCCTATCGTTGATAACCTGATTTTACCACCTGATTAACCCTAGCACAAGCTACTTCCATCGTATGTCCCCATCCGAAGCATAAAGAAAAAGAAGGGAGAAGTCCTGCTTCGAGCCCCTCTTATTTTTTCCTGCAAATAAGTGCGAAAAGGTATTTGACATTTCATTAATTTTGTTTATGATAGATATGGTGTGTATTAATTTAATAGCTAAAAGCAGATTAATATATTGTATAAAAAGAGCCGATAACAATGAAAAGTACCCAAAGGAGGATACCATATGAAGACCGGATTTGATCCGCAGAAATATATCGAGGAGCAATCAAAATATATTCTGGAGCGTGTCAACAATTACGATAAGCTTTACCTTGAATTCGGAGGAAAGCTGATTGGTGACAAACACGCCAAGAGAGTATTACCCGGGTTTGATGAGGATGCGAAGATTAAGCTTCTCCAAAAGCTGAAGGATCAGGCAGAAATTATAATCTGCGTATATGCCGGTGACATTGAACGCAATAAAATACGTGGGGACTTTGGTATCACCTATGACATGGATGTACTGCGCCTAATTGATGATTTCCGCAGCTTTGGGCTGCAGGTCAACAGCGTGGTAATTACCCGTTATAATAAGCAGCCTGCTACTACCGTGTTTATTAATAAGCTGGAGCGTCGTAATATTAAGGTCTATAAGCATTCTGCAATTCCCGGTTATCCCGCCGACGTGGATACGATTGTCAGCGAACAGGGCTACGGCATTAACCCCTACATAGTGACAACCAAACCGATTGTAGTAGTTACTGCTCCCGGTCCGAACAGTGGTAAGCTTGCGACCTGCCTGAATCAGCTCTATCATGAGCATAATCTTGGACATTCCGCCGGCTATTCCAAATTCGAGACCTTCCCGATCTGGAACCTTCCCTTAAAGCATCCTGTGAATATCGCCTATGAGGCTGCTACGATTGATCTGAAGGATGTCAATATGATCGATAATTTCCATTTTGAACATTATAATACCGTGACTGTTAATTATAATCGCGACCTGGAGATGTTCCCGGTAATCAAGAGAATTATCGAGAAGATAACAGGTAAGGAATCTATCTATCAGTCACCGACCGATATGGGGGTCAATCGTGCCGGCTTCGGTATCATTGATGATTCAGTTGTATCCGAAGCTTCTCGACAGGAGATTATCCGCAGATATTTCAATACCGTTTGTGATTTCAAGAAGGGTCTTCTGGATGAGGAATCCTTAAACCGCATGAAAGTAATACTGGAAGAGGTACAGCTGAAGCAGGAGGACCGCGGGTGTGTAATTCCCGCCAGAGAGTACGCAGCCAAGTTAAAAGAGCAATATGGTGAAAGCGAGCCCGTGACTGTAATTGCCTTTGAGCTAAATGACGGTAAGATCATTACCGGTAAGAGCTCTTCCACGATGGACTGCTCATCCGCCGCCATTTTAAATGCGATCAAATATCTTGCCGGAATCAGTGAGGATATCTATCTTCTGTCCCCTCTGATCCTTAATACCATAAGGGATCTGAAGGAGAAGGATCTGAACAGCAAGATTACCCATCTGAATGCAAATGAGATATTGATTGCCTTAAGCATCTGTGCTGTTACCAACCCGACGGCCCAGCTGGCCTATGAGAAGCTGTCCCAGTTAAAGGGCGTACAAGCTCATTGTACCGCAATGCTGAATAAGAACGACGAGCAGATCATACGTAAGCTTGGCATCGATGTAACCAGTGATCCCGTATATCCCTCCGAGAACCTGTATTATCTGTAAGCCTTGCACGGATAAGGCAATGAATCCTGTATGATAAAAGCCTCCCCCGACAGCCAAATCACTGTCCTGGGAGGCTTTCTTATATCAAACTGCAGTCAGTCCTGTGGGAATCTGTACTTTTTACTTCCTAAGGCAAATATAATTATAACAAAGCTGGTAAGGAGAATTCCTATGACAGCTATTATCCAGAATATTGATGAATCCATCCTATTCTTCATCCAAGAGCATTTCAGAAATCCTGTGATGGACCGGTTCATGGTCTTTGTGACCTCCCTCGGTAATGCAGGGTTTTTATGGATTTTTATTGCTTTCCTGCTTCTATGCCAGAAACGTTACCAGAAATGCGGAATTGCTTTAATCTGTGCTCTATCCCTGTCCATGCTGATCAGTGATGAAATCTTAAAGCCCCTGGTCGGCAGACTTCGTCCGAATGTGAAATTTCCTGAGATTTCACTGCTGATTGGCAGTCTTCACTCCCGGTCCTTCCCTTCAGGTCATAGCACAGTTGCCTTCGCCACCGCCGCTGTCCTATTCTCCTATTATAGATTTGCAGGCATCCTGGCCTATGTGACCGCTGTACTGATTGCATATTCCAGACTGTACCTGTTTGTCCATTATCCCACCGATGTCCTGGGTGGCATCCTACTCGGAAGCATTATCGCTTATCTGATCGTGAAAGCAATCAATCAGCTATATTCTTACCACCTCGAGGGTCCTGTTTCAAAAGCAAAATAAGGGTTTTGTAAGCATATTAATAAACCGGGGTGGCGTCATCGTTGTCCACGGAGAAGTTTCCTATGCAGGTCATGCTCAAAGCGTATGAAAGTCAATACGCTTATGGTGGCCGCCTGCTTCATTCAGGCGGCACCTGCGCGACCGGAGTGGGAAATCTTTCTCCGGGGATATGATGATGCTTCCCCGGTTTCAATAAATTACATCCCAAAACCCTTCAACTTTTTGAGGTTTTGAAACAGTCCAATTCTATTCATCAAAGCTGACGGCATCCCAGGCCTCGGAATTGACCACCACATCATAATCGGAAGACCACTCTGAATAGAGGTCTGCGAACATCTTGGTCCGGCGCTCATCAATGATGCTTTCCTTCA
>JAEZHX010000038.1 GCA_023436765.1 Bacillota bacterium | reverse complement strand
GGCAGCTGCAGCTATTCCTGTCTGGCGGGCAGAAATCTTGCACTAAGAGTGAAGGAAGCCAAGGCTGCGGTGCTGGAACGGGGAGGAAATCTGGTCAGAAACCAAAATAATGTTAACCCGAATATACAGGAGTAAAAAATCAGCCCCTTACCGAAAATGCAAAGTTACATCATTGTATTTCAGAGTAGGTGGGCTGATTTTTTGATATTATTTTAGGAATCTGTCTCACTTAGCAAGGCATTCAATCAGTTCTGAAAGGATGGATTGTTAACCACACCCAGGAACAAGATGACATCCTCCTTGGATACTACAAATAGAAACGGGCGGTTCAGGTTGAATTCCACAATCTCCTCAGTACCCGGCGCAGCTCCGAAATATAAAAGATTCGTAAAGGCAGCCGCTTCGATCCCCTTCTCATCAATTCCCACATGAGTCTGATGTATTATCTCAGAAATAAAGGCAGTCTCCGTATCCATGGCCTCTGAAAAATCGGCATCCTGTGCAAAGGCTGTGGTGATACCCATATTTCTTAATATCTCTTTCAATTTGAAGCTGCTTCCAAAAGAGAACTTCGGAATATGGAAATTAATCTGTGCACTTTTCTCTTCCTGACTATACAAAGCTTCTTCCAGCAATTGCGGAGAGATCAGGATATCATCCGGCTTTAGGCCTTCCTCCGGAAGGATAAATTGTACGCTCAAGTTGCCTTTGGTATATAGTTTTGCGGATAAAAAGCCCTCTCCCTTCACATAGTTGTAAGGATTTATGGTACGGTGCAGGTATTCACAGGTGACTTCAGAATTATCAATCAGATAAAACGGTTCCCTTGCATTCTCCTCTTCTTGAAACATATCTATCCATTCATCCTTAAGATAAATCGTACTGATGATGGAGAAGATCTGCGATGGATCTGTATCAATATCCGGCTTCAACAGTTTGCCTGTGTTCTCGTAGATCCACTGGCTCATCAGCCCACCGGTTTCCTTCTCACTAAAATCCACCTCATAAAGAGAAGCGTAGAATTGTTTTGCTGCTGTATCAAGGTATTTCTCCTTAAAGCGGATATCCTTATCCAGCCACAGGGAGTCAGCTATGGTCAGCTTTGAGATGGCTTCGTATACATATAACAGCTGAAAAAGCTTATCGTTTTCTTTGGCAAGATATTCAATGTCCTTATCCTGTAGATAAAGTACCTTCATTATTTCCTTCCTGGTATCCTCCCTAGCCCCGGCGGCAGCCAAAGCTAACGCCATCTGGATATTGATCGGAGATATCATTACATTCTCTGTCCGCCCCGCTAAGGCTTCGGATGAAAGATCAGCCGAAAATGCTTTCAGCGAAGCAATATACTGCGGATCCAAGGACATCCTTAAATCATACCGGGACAGTATCTCATCCCGGACTGGAAAAACCGGTGCAGCCACTGCCTTATGAAAAGCCTCGATGATATTCTCCTCCTGCCTGTGAATCTCTTCATAGGATGGTTCTTCAAATATTGAGGATTCCATCGAAGTATCGGACTTTGGCGTAATCGGAAGGTTATAAGCTTCCTCCTTAGTTTCATAATCCGATTGCGAGTTAAGTGCATGCTCCTCTGCGATATCACCCTGAGGTTTACAGGCTGTGAGATGAAATATCATTGTAATACAAAGACATAGGACAAGGGCTTTCTTCATGGCTGACCTCCATTCATTTACATAACCAATATTAATATAGAAGCTTCCGTTGATCATAAAATCAGTGAATAAAATAGGAGTGAAATTTAATGCTTGAGTTACCTATTAGACGATGCAATTAGTTAATTATATCCAGAAATATAAAATGAAGTCAATATTTATCTTAGGTAGCTTTTTATCCATATCAGCATTCCTATTAATATTCCGGAGGCATGGATACATAAATAGCGGAATGTGGTATAATACTCAAAACTGATAATATTGATCAGGCAAAACGGAAAGGAGGGAAGTCCATGTTTCATATAGGCGCCCATCTGTCAATCTCAAAAGGCTATGAGGCAATAGGGAGGGAAGCAGTCAGTATCGGAGCAAATACCTTCCAGTTCTTTACCCGTAATCCCAGGGGAAGCAAAGCGAAAGCGATTGATCCGGAGGATGTCCGGGCATATCTCGACTTTGCTGTCCAGCACGGGATCGGGAAGATCCTGGCCCATGCTCCCTATACCCTTAATCCCTGCTCCGGGGAGGAGCGCACCCGCGAGTTTGCCCTGGAGGTGATGGAGGATGATCTGAAAAGAATGGAATATCTGCCGGGTAATTATTATAATTTTCATCCCGGAAGTCATGTGGGACAGGGAATAGAGGCAGGAATACCCTATATAGTCAACACACTGAATACCATCATGAAGCCGGAGCAAACGACAATTATTCTACTTGAAACCATGGCGGGCAAGGGCTCTGAAATCGGACGGACCTTCGGGGAGCTGAGGCAGATCCTGGAGGGAGCACATTATCCGGAACGATTAGGAGTCTGCCTGGATACCTGCCATGTTTATGATGCAGGTTATGATCTTGTGAATGACCTCGACGGAGTGCTGCAGGAGTTTGATAGCATCATCGGGTTGGATAAGTTATATGCGATCCATTTAAACGACAGTAAGAATCCCATGTCGAGCGGTAAGGACCGTCATGAGAGGCTCGGAGAGGGAGTCCTTGGCTGGAGCACCTTTGAAAAGCTCATTAATCACCCGAGGCTAAGAGACCTTCTCTTCTGTCTGGAGACTCCGAATGAACCGGAAGGGTATGCAGAGGAAATCGCAAAACTGAAGGAATTATATCACGAATAGCAGCTCGGACTACTCCGCAGATGCACTACAGGAATCTATCAGGTACCATACTGTATTCCGCCCGCAGGCAATTTGCACGGGCGGTTTTTTGTATCAAGTAATTGGCCTGCCAGTTCATCTTGTCTGCCGGTGCTGAAAACAATAGTACTGGGTTTGACTTTAGAAGGTTATGTCACTTATGTCTGGATCGAACTAAATATGAAAAGAACTCGGGAAAAGTTACAAAAACTGGTTGACATTCTCAGACTATTGTAATAGTATGGTGATATACTATTACAATAGTCTGAGAGGTGACCCTATGGAAAATATAAAGCTGTTTGACAGCGAACTTAAGGTTATGGAAGTGATTTGGGAGAAAGAACCGGTCTCTGCAAAGGAAGTAAGTCTTCTGCTTGGTGAGAGGATCGGATGGAATAAAAATACCACCTATACGATACTTAAGAAGCTGGTGGAGAAGCAGCTGGTGGAACGGCAGGATCCTAACTTCCTCTGTACCTCCAGAGTAAAAAGAGAGGAAGTCCAACGGGCTGAGACCTCCAATCTGATAGATCGTCTCTATCAGGGCTCGAAGAAGAGGTTCTTCGCAGCCTTCCTGCAGAATGAGAAGCTGACGAAGGAGGAACTGCAGGAACTGAAGGATATGATAGAGAAACATGGGGAATAAGAATAAGTTATATTAGCTTAATGAATGACTGTAAGAATAAAACTAAAGGAAAACAAAAGGCAAGCTAAAGGAAATTTAAAGGAACAAAAGGGAAGCTGATAGTGATTTCGCATCTTGCTGCCAGAGGCAGCCGGGAGGTTATAATGCTCCATGAGATATTTTATTGGATATTGAATATGAGTATTCTGGGGACAGTTTATGGAGTGCTGCTGTATTCCCTTCGGATAATACAGGGTTTTCCGCGATTCGGCAGCTATGCCCTGTGGTCAGTTGTATTCCTAAGGTTCATCTGTCCTGTCGGTTTCTCAAGCAGATACAGCCTGTTAAGCCTGCTTTCCAATGCCTTCTCCCGTACCTTCATTAAGACGGTAACAGTAACTGAGGAGCTCGGACAGGAGCACCTACAACTGTCTCTGTCGAATACGATACAGGCTGCAGCAGATTATCAGCCCATTACCTATAAGACTAATATTCTGGAGGAGTTCTTTAGAATAGCTTCGGTCATCTGGGTCATTATAGCGACGGCGGGTATCCTGACCTGCGTTATATTATATCTGCTTTCCGTATCGGAGCTTAAGAAGGCGGTTCACTTAAAAGATAATATCTACACCGGAGCTATGGTAACTACACCGATCGTATACGGAATAAGAAAGCCCAAAATTGTTCTTCCATTGGAGAGCAATCATGAATGCCCGGACAAGGTACTTCTGAACGAGGAAGTGGAGCAGGTGCTTCTCCACGAGAGAATCCATATCAGGAGGAGGGATAATCTCTGGAGAATGGCAGCGATTCTGACAGCCTGTATCCATTGGTTCAACCCTTTTGCATGGTTCTTCCTGAAGAGCTTCTTTCATGACTGCGAACTGGCCTGCGATGCTAAGGCAGTGAAACATATGAAACCGGAGGAGCGTAAGGATTATGCCAAGGCACTGCTTACCTATGGCTCCGGGGATAGGACCTTATTCTCCTCGGCCTTCGGAAGCGGTATCGTTAAGGTCAGGATTCGTTCCGTCCTGACCTACAGGAAATTGACAGTTTTCTCATCCATCTGCTTTTTGCTGATGGCAGTCCTGGCTGCTTTTCTGTTATTGACCAACCAGGCAGGGTAGCATTGATCTAAGGAAGTCAGAACCAGATTTCCTTAAGGAGGATTGATTATGAAGTTAAGACATGAAAAGGGATTATGTTTATTTACCTCTACCTTATTTGTGCTATATTTTATCATTGGAATATTTCTGACTAGCTGCGGAGTGAAAGAGAGTGACCAAGTAAATAAGATATCCAAAAGATCCGATTCCGGTACTATGGATACAGACTCCCCGGCAGATTCTACCTTACCGGCAGATGCTTACGGAAAGGAGGATTCCCCGGCAGGAGATAATACCTATCCGATAGGAGAGAAGCTGCAGGCAGAAGAGGAAGAGACGGTTTCGGCTAAGGACCAATCCTACAGTGAGGACTGTTCGCTGGGATCGGTACCCGAACCGGAAGCTGATTATGAGGCGGATTGGAGCTCCGGAATTTATTACAGCAGTATCTCCTATGAGGAAGTGTGTGATTATTTGGGCGTGCTGAAGCAGGCTGGCTGGTATTGTGCCGAGGATCCGAGCTTAGCCTTAGGGGATCCGAGCTATAACTCAGTTGGCAGTCCGTTCCTATTAAGCTCCTCCGGAAAGCCCATGGTCACTGAGGTTCCGGTAGGAACCACCCAGTTGGTGCTTTCGGACGGGAATAACCTGCTGCAGCTGTTGATTACGATGGACAGTAAGAGCAATCCCATGATCAACAGCATACTAATCCGATTGGAGGAAGGAATATCGGATACTTACGTTTACGGACGTAAGGCTGCTTTAACAAGGGCAGAAGCTCTTCAGCTGATACAGACGGAGGCAGAAAAGATGTCGCAGGAGGGGACGCTTTCAGTGACACGTGCAAAGATTATCGGAGTATTTGAGGTGTTCATCAAGGATGCCTACGAGAAGATGGGACTTCAGGCATATACTGCAATCAGTGAAACCGGAAAAGCCGGAACCTTTCTCATCTGCAAAGGCAGTGTCCTTCCTGTACTCGGATATCTGCAGGAGTCCTGTGTGGCTGATCTTGATGGGAACGGTAGGTATGAGCTGTTGGATCTCTTCGGCTTTGGTTCCGGCATCTACCGGATCGAGCTGAATGCATATGAATACAGTAATCCGATTTTCTTCAGTTCCTTAACGGAGATCCTCCACAGAAAATATAGTAACTGCTTTATTCCCGTGAAGGGTTATGCAGATTTAAGCTTTAAGAAGTACAGTGATTCAGAGGTAAGGCTGATTGGTATCGATGCGGATCATGGGGCGGAGACCGATTATGGGAAGATCGTATTTGACGGGTATAATCCTGTTCCTGAGAGGATTGAAGAATTCCCGTTCAAGCAATGGAAGGATGCCTATGATCAGAGCTGACTGCCCGGAATAGAGAAGAAGATACCGGAGAAAGCACCCGAGATCATCCTATCCATCGACGGAAGAAGCCTGGACTATATCGTAACACAGACGAAGTGGGACGGGAAGGAGGAGAGCTATAGCACCTCCGGGTTATTCCGGCAAATCACAGGGAAGGGGAGCTTCCTTCCAACCTATAAGCTTGGTGGAATAACGGAAACCGTGCATAACATAGAGATGAACTTTGGAGACAGCATTCCGGATACCATTCAGGTGAAGGATGCCATGATGGGGAGGGACGGCAATATCCGTTATGGCTCAAAGCAGCTGATGGATCGGGAGGCAGAAATTCTCGATGACAGCAGGGTGCAGTTCGGGTTAATTCAGCACATGGCATATTATCTAAGTTCCAATTCGGAAGATTATGAAAAGGACTGGTACCGGTTATTCCATGTGATCTGTACCTGGGGGGATAATGAGGCGGTCTATACCTTCGTCATTAATACCGGCAGGGAGGATAAGATTACGGAAATTGAGGATCATGATTTCCTGCAGGTGGATGGCAACTACTCCTTACTTTCCTCCAGCTGGGGCATCGGCTTTCAGGTAACGGCAAGCTTCGGTAAGCTCCCGGAAGAATATCTCATCGAATGGCAGATCAGTGATGGGGAGATCAAGTCCTGGAGTAAAGAGGCGATGAAGCCTGTTACTATCACGGACCGACATAACGGGTACCCGATGACCTCCTCAGAGGATCCGAACCAGGGAGCGGTCATATGGACTCCGACCTCCTACGAAGAAGGAGATAAAGCAAATATTAAGGCATATATTTACCGGAACAGGGAGGACAGGAGTCCAATCGCTGTATCGGTGA
>JAEZHX010000025.1 GCA_023436765.1 Bacillota bacterium | reverse complement strand
ATTTCAATTTATTCATATGAATATTCTTTTTAATTAACTCCACTTAAAATCCCTCCTTGAATTTGGACATACGATGGAATGCCTCTGACATATCTTATTCGAGGGTAAGGAAAATTATGTACTTAATCTATCAAACAATATAACAAGCTTACAATTGATGATAGTCCGGTACATAAAAAAAGCCGAAGCCTGCATTAGCAAGGCTTCAGCTCTATCTTATGGGATTTAACTGCATAATATCAATTCAACATCCCTAGTAATAATATCTGTATAACTATATGACATGATACGTACCGGCATATCCTTGTTCTCTTGTATCTTAACCAAGAAGATACTGGGGTAAGTCTCGGATATAACGCCTTCCGTCTCATCAACCTTATGTCTTCCCCTGTTGATCCTGATCTTAACCTTTCTGCCTGTATGACTGATAACCGCATTTCGTACCTTATTAACATCATTTTGTTTCACCATGGTCTACTCCTTACTAATGCTTCCAATATCCGCACCTCCGATTTTTCCCTGGTATGGATATATCAAACATTTATACAAAATTCTGTTACAAAACCCATGCATCATAGGTATTATAGCACGAAATACTAATAATTGTCAATAAATTTTCAGACAATTTGCCTTATCAAGGGGCTTTGTATAGAAAAATATGCACATGAATTGAGAAGATTTGCCTCTCTTTTTTATGGAATATTTTATCAATTATAGTCCCTAATACCTAACAGCATTATCATTATGCACAAAAATTACATGTATAATTCACCCAAAATTAACTATTCTAACGAATTTTAAAACCACAATATATAGACCTTCTGTCTGTACATTCAACTAAATATTGTTCTTTATCACATTTTTCTCACTCATCCATCCATAATAATGAATCCCAATGCTACCTACTGCCCGCCGCTTTCATAACTAAAACCGGATAAGGGGCTGTTTCACCATAGCTAAAAGACATATAGCTATTAGGAAACAGCCCCCTGCCCTTATTGAAATACAACGCTTTTATCCATAAATTCCAGCTTCACCACTATATAAGGATAGGTGACTCCCTGTGTTACAAGGTCATCCTTGGAAGGACCAATCAGATTCGTATCGATATAAATCGCATTACTGGTCAGATACAGCTGCTCTACTGAGATACTGTAGCCTCCGCTGTTTTGCTTACCGTAACCAACCACAATATACAGATTATCCTTATTAGAGTACGACAGCTTAAATGGATTCTCTTTTTTCTCATCTATGATTTCCTTCAGTTCCCCGGGTAGATCAGCATCCTCCACTACCGTAAATTCCAGATCCTTTATTTTTTTTACATCCGTATCCTCTCTCTTGCACGCTGCAAGACTAAGCACATTAACGACTATCATAAGAAGCAGAATTAGTTTTCCGAGCCTCCTCATAAATCCTCCATATGTTTCTCCTTTTACCTGATTCTATGACTCGTACCGAAAAAAAATTCTACAAACCGCACGCACCATCGCATAAATAACCTCACGGCATCATATTACCCTGGCCTCCAGCCCCGTCTTGCCCGTCTCGATCAGAATGGTGTCACCAGGCTCCACCTGGTCGCTCAAAATAAGTCTCGCGCTTAAGGTCTCCACATTCTTCTGAAGAAAACGCTTTAATGGCCGCGCTCCGTATACAGGGTCGTAAGCTCCGGCTACGATATAATCTCTGGCATCCTCCGACAATTTTATGGTAATCTCCCTGTCAGCCAGCCGTTTATTGAGATCTGCTACCATCAGGTCTGTAATGCTGTTAATATTCTTTCTACTCAAGGGCTTGAATAAAATTATCTCGTCCAACCGATTTAAAAATTCAGGGCGGAAGGCTTCTCTAAGGTCCTGCATTACCTGTCTCTCACAGGTTGTACTGATGATGCCGTTCTCTGAAACACCCTCCAGCAGGTATCTGGACCCGATATTGGAGGTCAGGATAATGATCGTATTCTTGAAATCCACGGTTCTTCCCTGGGAGTCAGTAATCCTGCCGTCATCTAATACCTGAAGCAGTACATTGAATACGTCAGGATGTGCCTTCTCGACCTCATCAAACAGAAGGACGGCATAAGGCTTCCTCCTAACAGCTTCAGTCAGCTGTCCTCCCTCCTCATAGCCCACATACCCGGGCGGAGCACCAATCAGTCTGGCTACGGAGTGCTTCTCCATATATTCACTCATATCGATACGGACCATGTTCTGCTCATTATCAAATAAGCTCTCCGCTAAAGCTTTCGCCAGTTCCGTCTTTCCGACACCGGTGGGACCGAGGAACAGGAAGGAGCCAATCGGTTTCTTCGGATCTTTAATGCCTGCCTTCGATCTGAGGATTGCATCAGATACCTTATCCACACCCTCCTCCTGGCCGATTACTCTCTTATGAAGCTCATCACTTAGGTGAAGCGTCTTATTTCGCTCACTCTCCGTTAACTTCGTCACCGGGATGCCGGTCCATCTGGAGATGATCTTCGCAATCTCCTCCTCACTTACATTCTCATGTACAAGAGCCGTCTCTTCCTCCGCAAGTCTCTCCTCCTCCCTCTGAAGCTGTTTTTGCAGCTCCGGAAGCCTGCCGTATTTTAACTCAGCAGCTTTGTTAAGATCATAGTTTCGCTCAGCAAGCTCTATCTCGTGGTTTAATGCCTCCAATGCCTCCCTTAGCTTATGAACCTTCTCTACGGATGCTTTCTCATTGTCCCACCTGGCCCTCGCACCGGCGAAGCTGTCTCTTAACTCTGCCAGTTCTCTCTGAAGCTCTGCCAGACGCTCCATGCTTAACCGGTCCTTCTCCTTCTTCAGCGCTGCCTCTTCAATTTCCATCTGCATGATCCGCCGCTGCATATCGTCCAACTCCATCGGCATGGAATCCAGTTCCGTCTTAATCAGCGCACAGGCTTCATCCACCAGGTCGATGGCTTTATCGGGCAGGAAGCGGTCAGAGATATATCGGTTGGACAGAGTCGCAGCACTGACCAGTGCACCGTCCGAAATCTTTACACCATGGAACACCTCATACCGCTCCTTGAGTCCTCGGAGAATTGAGATTGTATCCTCTACACTGGGTTCCTCCACCATCACCGGCTGGAATCTCCGTTCCAGGGCTGCATCCTTCTCGATATACTGCCGGTACTCATTCAGCGTAGTGGCACCGATACAGTGAAGCTCTCCCCTGGCCAACATCGGCTTCAGCATATTGCCGGCATCCATCGAACCTTCGGTCCTACCGGCTCCTACAATGGTATGGAGCTCATCGATGAACAGAACAATCTGTCCCTCGCTCTTCTTCACCTCCTCCAGAACTGCCTTTAAGCGTTCCTCAAATTCCCCACGGTACTTCGCACCTGCCACCAGGGATCCCATGTCCAGGGCAAACAGCTTCTTATCCTTAAGGGATTGCGGTACATCTCCCTTGACGATTCTCTGCGCCAGTCCCTCAACCACCGCCGTCTTCCCGACCCCCGGCTCACCGATCAGAACCGGGTTATTCTTTGTCTTCCGGGATAGAATCCTGATTACATTACGAATTTCAGAATCTCTTCCAATGACAGGATCAAGCTTCTGCTCCCTCGCCCGGGCTACGAGGTCATAGCCGTACTTCTCCAGTGTATCATAGGTAGCCTCCGGGTTATCGCTCGTTACTCTCTGGTTTCCTCTAACCGTCTGCAACGCCTGTAAAAAACCCTCTCTGGTTATCCCGAATTCCGTAAACAACGGTTTTACGTTCCTCCCCGGAGCTTTTAGCATACTGAGGAACAGGTGCTCCACAGATACATAGGAATCTCCCATCTGCTTTGCTTCGTCCTCTGCACTGATGAGAATCTTATTTAAGTCATTGCTGATATAGACCTGTCCTCCTGTTACCTTCGCCCTTTTCCGAAGGAGCCCCTTGACCTGGGCCAGAAATACTTCTGTATTCTTCTCCATCTTCTCAAACAGCCTCTTAATCAGACTGTCCTCCAGCGTAAGCAGACTATAGAGCAGGTGCTCTACATCAATCTCCTGGTGCCCGTATTCATATGCCAGCTTCTCGCAGCTTTCTACTGCCAACAGAGAATTCTGCGTAAATTTGCTAATATTCATAATCGTTCCTCCTCTGAACGGCTCATACTATTTGCGCCTGTATCTATATAGTATTTGTTCTATTACAACTATAACACCTATGTCTTTGGATTTCAAGAGTAAAATCTAAAAAATATTTTCTAGACTGACCTTTTGAGAATTATGAATAAAAAAGTAGTTCTGCGAACAGAACTACTTTGTAGCATAATATTCCCTCACTAATACAGTCCGAACAACCTCAAAAGCTTCTGCCAAAAGCTCAGCTTCTTAGGCTTCTCCACCACTGTCTCAACCTCCGGCAGGCGGATTGCTTCGGTCTTCATGACGAATTGGACTGCTGAAATCTTCGTATTCTTAGGGGATACAAAGGAGACGACCTGTGAATCGCTTCCTGAGATACGGTCCAGGATACCATTGATCTGATTCTCTATCTCCGTATCATAGCCGGAGGTACCTTCCACCATCTCTCCGGTTCCGCTCTTAAAGGCAGCCAGTCCGTCTCGGAGCTTGCTCACAGCATTATTCAGAGTGACACCGGCATCATAAAGCTCCTTGGCAGAGGATGCAAGAACGGCAGTAGAGGCTTTAAGTTCAGATGCTCCATCAGCCAATTCTGAAGCCCCTCCCTCCAGCTGTGTAACTGCATTGGTATAGCTGATCAATCCTTCTGTAAACTGAACTGCCCCATCCAGCTGGGCTTTTACTACTGCCAGGTTAGGGATGCCCGATAAGACCTTCTCATAATTCTGTGGAGTCAAAGCAGGGAGCCCTAAACCCATAGCGGATAGTTGTGCGTTCACAGCATCAAAGGCAGATTGTCTTATGGCGGTGGCACCACCCACCAGAGCTTCATTCTGTTTAGAAAGCTCTGCAAGGCCATTGCTTAAAGATACCGCACCCTTCTTTAAGTCGGCAACTCCTGCATCTAGCGCCGAGACCCCATTCTTAAACTCCTTTAAGCCCTCCACATAGCCTTTCATTCCCTCAGAAAGTTCGGTTACTCCGCTCAAGAGCTCTTCAGCCCCATCATCAAGCCCTTTTACAGCCTCAGTCAGCTGTGCTATCTGATTTGTAAATTCCGTCTCATCAAAGCTTAATCCAAGATTTAATCTGATCCCACTGATACTGACCGGTTCCATCTCAAAATCATGAACAGTAGCTGTTACTTCCAGATCCGCTCCCTCACCGGGAAGGACGGTAAAATTCAGCTGCTTATTCCTACCGGCTTCTGCTATCGTGGCACCTTCTGCTTTAATGTTCTCACAGAGCTTTGTATCCAGGGTTAAGGAGATCTGTAAAGCATAGTTCTCATAAAATGTACTGTTGATTTCTGCATTCTGCGTTACCGTAATACCTATCTTAAGCTCACCGCTTTTACCTGCGAGCTCCAGCCCGGTAAATTCTGCTCCATTCAGATAATATTTTACGGAAGTTACCCAGGGTAAGTCCTTCGTCTCCAAGGTTCCCTGATAATATAATTTATCAGCTGTTGTGTCTACCGTGATCAGATCCCCATTCCTGTTCAATGCTTCCGTAGAGGTCATATTATGGATCTCGCTATAGCTACCATAGTCCGTAATCTCTCCACCTTGCAGGATATTAACTACATAGATGCTTTTTACACCCCCATCATAATCCAGCAGCCCATATACCACCTCTTCCTTATCGGAGGGTGTATCTGCTGCAGCCACGATTCCTGCGGGTACTATTAAGGTGATGATAGCGACTAACGCTGCAGTAATCTTTATGAAACGATATGTTTTTGTCTTTCTCATCGAATACTCCTTTCCGTTTACGTATCAATCAAACAAAACTAAAGAATATTTTTGTAATATTTCTTCCTATCCCTCTGTGTCTTAATGCTTATGGTTTCCGGCATGGAAGCCATGGCTTAAGGTGGTTTTCTGGATGACTTTATCAAAGATCAGCAGCAAAGCAGGTAGCACACATACTACCAACAGGAAGGAGAAGGAGGTACCCCTACCCAGAAGAATTCCAAGCTCCGAAATAATCGGGTTCGTAGAAGTAGCTGCCAGGATAAAGCCTGCCGTGGATAGAATCGCTGCAGAAACCAGGAGCGCTTCCAGGTTTCCGGCCAGGGTAGCTGCCATCGCTTCTTTCTTTGGCAGCTCTTTTCTGTTCAGTAGGTATCGGTTCGTCAGAAGAATTGCATAATCCACCGTTGCACCCAGCTGAACCGTACTGATGACAAGGTATCCGATGAAATTAAGCGGCTTATCATTAAAATATGCGAAGGACAGATTAATCCATATGGCTGTCTCAATGGTAAATACCAGGAATAACGGAATTGTCAGCGATCGGAAGGAGATAAAAAGGACAAGGAATATTCCCGCAATCGCAACCAGGTTTACGATATTTGTGTCAATCGTGATAACGTCCTTCATATCATATAAGGTCGAACTCTGTCCTGCCAGAGAATAGTCGTCATAATACTGAGCGGTAGTATCCATGATAGCTTCTACTGTCTGAAAAGTCACAGTCCCTTCTTCCGGAAGGTCGGTAGTAAGCACAATCCTTGCATACTGAGGCGAATAGAACTGATCGACAACCTGCTTAGGTACATATTCATGTGGAAGCTCAGCACCTACTGCTGTCACATAAGCCGTAACTCCGGTTATATGTGTTATTCGGGCAAGTGCTTCGCACAATACCGCTTCCCTACCCGGTTCTCCTCTGGGTACAAGTAATGCCAAGGTATTTTCATTGCCGAAACTCTCTTCTATCCGTGCCGCATCCTCCCCTGCCCGTGATGCCTTTGTTATGCTGCCCAAGCCATACATAAAACCACTTTTTGATTGAGCCAAGAAGCACGGAATAACAATTGTAACTGCAAGAATCAAGAAGGGTATTCTGATTTTCATCAGAAAGCCGCCTGCCTTATGAAAACTCGGAAGAAATCTTCGATGCTTAAATTTATCCATGAGCTTTCGGAAAATCAAAGTGAAGGCCGGTAAGAATACCATCACTGAAATAAAGCTGAGTAGGATCCCCTTTACCAGATTAAGTCCCAAATCCGAACCGATACCAAAACGCATGGTCATTAATGCAACGAATCCGATAACAGTCGTTGCCGCACTGGCTGAGACGGATAAAAGAGCACTCTTCATCGCATGCCTCATGGCTTCCACCGGCTCATACTCAGAGCTAAATTCCCGGAAGCTGTGAAGCAGGAATATTGCGTAGTCCAGAGAAACCGCAAGCTGCAGTACCGGACTGATGGTCTGGGTAATGAAGGATATCTGCGGAATGAATGCATTCGTACCCATATTGATAACGACTGCTATACCGATGGTGAGTAGATATAACAGAGGTTCAATCCAGGAAGTAGTCGCTAAGATCAATATAATGATGATCACCGGCACCAGGATTAGCATGGCATTCCTTACCTCAGAAGAGGACATCTCCTGGGAAGCAGCTGTATCAACGGCATGACCCGCTACCGCGTTCCCATTCCCAATGACCTCACGAATGGCAGCCACAGTACCTTCTTCCTTACCGTTTTCTATGACTATCATGTATAAGGCGCTCCGGTCCAAATAATAATTCCTACGAATAGAAGAATCAATGAACTCAATCGGAGTGGCTCCCAGGGTGTCCAAACCTACGATATCATCGAGCCAGGTTACTGAGACCACCCCGTTGGTAGCTGCTAGTTTCTCCTTATAGACCAAGGCTTCCGGTACACTTACGTCCTTAATCATCACTCTGGCGTTCGGCATTTTACCGCCAAACTCCTCCTCCATAATTGTGATTGCATTGGTTGACTGTGCTCCCTTCGGTAGATAATCCACCAGGTTGTAATTCACAGATACCAGCAACGATAAGATAAGGCTGAGTACGGCCAGAACGGAGAAGATGATTACAACGCTTTTTCTGTATTTGGTTACGATATAAGAAAATCTGTTCACTTTTTGTCCTCCTGAACATGTTATACATACTGTTGATTATGTTTCACACTCATAATATAATAACACTATACCGTTAAGTCAACAGACAGATATTTTATGTATGTATGTTATTAAACATAAAACCGATAATGTGTTTAAAAAACAACAAGAATTTATAAAATGGAGGAAAATCCCTATGAGAAGCAATAAAGATGATCGGCGTGTCAGATATACGAAGATGGTTTTGAAGGAAAGCTTTATTAATCTGCTTGAAAAGAAGGATATCTCGCAGATTACGATCAAAGAAATCTGTGAAGATGCCGATATTAATCGGGCAACCTTCTATTCCCATTATACGGATCAATATGATTTACTTCGTAAGATCGAAAACGAGCTGGTGGAAAATGTTAGTTCCTATCTAGCAGATTATATGCAAAATAAGACCGATATAAACATGAATGAGATTGTTGAGAAAATACTTGAGTATATTAAAGAAAATGCTCAGCTATGTAAGTTGTTACTGAGTGAACGGGGCGACTTTAACTTCCAAAAACGGATCATGATGCTGATCTATGATAGGAATGTAAGTGATTTAACCAATGGAATAGGTATACCAAAGGAGGATGCAGAATATATCTATTCCTTTACCATCTCCGG
>JAEZHX010000001.1 GCA_023436765.1 Bacillota bacterium | reverse complement strand
GGGACAGCCCTCTTCGGTTCGTCCTTAACTTCCTCTATGTTATCGGAAGCGGCCTTCTTTCCCTTCTTCCCCTTACCCTTTTTCTTGTCCTTCGTAGCTGCAGACTCGACAGAAGCTTTGCTCTGCTCAGCCTCCTTGATTACCTTATCATCAACTACATTACTAAACAGTTTCCCGAAGAAACCCTTGCCCTTCGTAGCCTTAACCTTATTATGGTCTGTCTTCTCTTTTATCTTCGATTTGGGTCTCTTCTTTTTAGCTTTAGGTTCCTCAGATAGCTCCTCCTGAATCGGATAGCTGTGATTCGCGTCCTCCAGATCATCCAATCCCGATACGGCCTTTAATGCATCCGAAAATACATCCCCGACACTGCTTGGCAGACTTTCCGAAGTGGATTTATTTACAGGGTTGCTCAATAATTCCGTGATTGCCTGGACATCAGCTGCAACCGGATCATCCGTCCCGAATTGTCCCAGGAGACTCAAGAATTCTTCTTCCTCTGTATGTTTCGTTTGCTGCTGTGCATTAAAATCAGGGTCATTATTGTTAATGCCCCCCAGCTCCGGCACAGGTGATTCTTCATTTGAATTATCCTCTTCATCAGACAGATCAAATCCGCTTAATAAATCACCAAGAGAAGGATCGTAGCTGTCCCCATCCAGTTCCTCCACAGCAGGATTTGAAAACGTATTAAGAAAATCCAAATCGATATTATCCTGAAGGCCCTGTAAGGAATCATCTAAAGCAATTCCTTGATCCTCCTGTATCTCCTCCTCAGGCTGATCGCCAAAAGGTTCCGGTACAACAGAAGCCTCCGACTGATACTCGGAGTGCCACATATCACTATTCACTGGTTCAGAGGAATCCTGACCCAATTGATCAATCATTTTCATATACTCATTTTCAAACTCGGATGCTTCAGGTACCTGATGATCCAAAGCTGCATTATTCTCCTCTGTAGGAGTATTATGTATCTCCCAGTCCTGTTCGGGGTGATTAGCATTGTCCTCTGCTGAAATCATGTCAGCTCCGGTGAAGTCTTCTGCTTGTCCATACAGCTCTTCATCGCTGATCATGATAAGATCTTCCAGATCTTCACTTATATTATACTGGTTAAAATCAGCAAGATCCGTCGGGTCAATCTGCCCCGGACGGATTTTCTTACCTAGGTTATTCGTCTTCACAGGCTCCGGATTACGAGGTTCCTGTGGCTTTTTATAATTATTTTGAATTGGTTCTGAGCTGCTTTTGACAGAATTTAATAAACTGTCGAGATAAGATTCATCGGTTTGTATCAGCTTCTTATCAAGGCAGTCCTCACAATATACAATTCCATCCGGAATATTCTTCTTACACAATCTGCATTTTGCCATTCGACACCGTCCATTATTCATTCGTGAAGGATAAAGTAGAAGGGTATGGTCATCCTTTATGCCAGTTTAATCTCTGGATTAATATCGGTTATCAGTTTACGAAGCTCCAGAATTTCAACTTTTCTGCCCTCCGTATTCAAGATGGCGACAACAGCACCCTTCACCGGAGTACTCAGCTTCTTTCCCGGCTTTACGATATTTGCAGTAGAGGTTCGGTGCATACCGATGACATCATCTACCAGAAATGCTATGTTCATTTTGTTGATGCTGGTTACAATGACAAGCCTCTGCTCACTGTTATCTGTATCGGCAATATTTAAGCTTTTCATAATATCAACAATCGGAATAAGAAAATCTCTGGGCATAATAATACCAATAATATACGGATGTGAGTTAGGAATTCTGGTTGGCATTGTATCATAGGGAAGAATTTCCCTGATATCATTGATATCAACACCGTATCTGTTACCTCCGGCACTAAATTCCAGAATTTCTATTTCTCTCTTCTCTTCTCCCAATAATAATTCCTTTTCCATGTGGTATCCTCCGTACAGTTCAGCTTATTTTCTTATGCATAAACAGATTATAACTTATTTCTATTATAGTATAAATATAAAAATATTACAAATAGAAAAAAAGCTCCCTATACCTCCATCCTGCACAGAGTGCAAATATGAAAATATATGAAGCCTATGATCATTTCAGTATAAAGCAATATTTCCTAACAGCCTCAATCCGTTAGCTCTGGCATTTCTCACAGTAATATATCGTTCCACCCATATAGTTATCCTTATGCAATTCATAACCGCAGACTGTACAGGGTGTCCAGAGAGTTTTCTTACTGAGCAGGGTCATATAACCGCCCGGATTACCGAACAGATCCTTCTCCGTATCTCTCCCTCCCAGCTCGGCCATCTGACTCAACGTGGTCTTGATTATATCAAACAGCTTTCTATACTCATCGGTTGTTACCATGGACATCTTTCTCTTAGGATGGATTCCTGCTTTAAAAAGGATATCCTGAAGTACTCCGTTCCCCAGACCCGGTATTCTCTGTTCAGTCGCCAGGAAAGCCTTCGCTGACAGCTTAGCCGTCTTATCCGTCCTGAGTGAGAGAAAATAATCATAATCAAAACGATCAGAAAGTGGCAAAGGCTTCTCCTTCGCTCCGATATAATACTCATTATGATTCTCGCCTTCCCGGTATGCATAGATACCACCATACATCTGGATGGTACATGCAATTGCTGTATAGTCATCAAATTCTACGTACAGCTGGTGCTTCTTTGGCACCTTCTTCAGATCATCATAATAACGGGGAGAGGTTCCCTCTCCTAATACAATTCGGCAATCCTCCGCCTCAATCTCTACCATGCTTGCCCGGGCATGGGATACACCGATGGTTTTACCTGCAAGTAATTCATTATACTCCTCAGGCTTACCGAAATACCAGGCAAAAGAGTGCGGTGATTGGTTTGCCTTAACATAACTGATGATTTTACCCTGGATCGTAGCATTAAGCTGTTTGGCAAGCGTATAGCTTTCCGGAATTTCTATCATGGACAGCACCTCCCATATGGTATAATTATGCATATTATAAAACATATGTTCGATTCTGTCAACATGAGAATCACTTATTATGCGTTATTCCGAGCTACGTAGTTTACCATCCTACCCGGATTATTCATTCAGAAACGATTTTTCCCGGTACCAATATCGATATACTTCTTTAAAGCCCAGGCTGTCATATAGCTTCTCTGCAACCGTATTACCTACGACCACCTGAAGGTAAGCCTGATCAATATTCTTCTTCAGAGCTTCCTTAAGAAGCCCCTGCATGATTGCCCTGCCATAACCTCTGCCCCGGAACTCAGGCTTTACCACGATATCATATATCCCGATGTACCCGTCTTCAATCACTCCGAATCCACAGGCAATCGGCTCCTCCTTTATGTTAATTCTGACACATATCTTATCCCCAATGATATTGTTAAGCATCCTCTTCATCACATCAATCTTCTCTGTATCGGACATATTGGTGCAGGAAATCAGGGTGCTGATCCATTCCTTCGTAAATTCATATTCTGCCATGACCTCATAGGGTCCGTTATACCCGGCATTATCCTTAATCTGTGCTATTCTGAGTGCTGTCTCTGCAAGCTTCTGATAACCTTTTATTTCCAACACCTGATCCAAATCAGCCGGACAGCAGTTCTTAGTAAGTTTATAGACTACAGGCAGCTGCATCGAGGTATATAGCTTCTCACAGTGAGTTATCTTCTCCTCCAAATCCAGAGTTGAGGAATAGATAGGGTAGACAGAGTTGGCTCTTTTGGTATACCCGTAGGAGAATCTGATCACCCATCCATCATAAACATAAGTCTGCAGAGCTGGCCATGCATTCATGGATCGTTCTTCCATTCTATGAATCATTACATGTCCTCCAATCAATTATGTACGGGTAATCCGAAACAGGCATTCCTTAGCTCCCATCAGTACCGTTGTGATCCTCTCCACCTGAAATTCATGTCCGGGCTCTAGGGTCTCCATTACATAGAGAATGCTTTGTCTGGAGCATTCACAGAGTTCGTCTGATTTAAGGTATCCACTGGTAACCAGGTCGCATAAACAACCGGGGAAGGATACTTCATATATCTTCCCGGGACTTATTACTGTTCCGCTGTTGATGCACTCCACCTCATGTAGTCGGGAGAAATAAGTATCGATATCCTTACCGGAGTCGGCATAAAGCTTCTTATATAATTCAAGTACTCCTGTATCCGCGCAATTTCGGCTGCATTGTCTATATATTATTTCCTTACCCTTCGGGTCAAGTTGCTTCATGCCCTCTTCAAAACCCTGAAACCATGCGGTATAAAAATCTGCCATTCTTCTCCTCCTTACAGCCCGGTGTTGCGCTTATCTTTTTTCCTATCCTTCACTAATTCTACGATTGAAGGATAAATTGATGCCCCTGATAACAGCACTGCCATTCCCAGAAAACCGGTAGTTAACCTTCCATAGCTGGTTATATCATACATCCCTAAGGCAACCATTGCAATTAAGCAGAGTACGATAATCCATATGTTACGGGTTCTTGCTTTCATCTTCTCCTCCTTTATATCAAATCTGTCCATTTTCTTGTTCTTTCATAAGAAAATGCTTCATTTCGTTACAAAATACAAGGATCCTATCCTTGCCTCCATGAGGAGCATCCGGCCACTCATCCGTTTTTATTCCCCAATACTCTCTGGGCGCACCCTGATATCTGGGAATGATATGTATGTGCAGATGAGGAACATGATCCCCGATCACATGTGCATATACATGTTCCACAGCATAATGCTCCCTTAACAGCTTTGATATCCTCTGCATCATCTTCCCTATTGCCGTTGCTTCTACATCATTCATGTCCCCTAATCCTTCGATATGTCTGCGCAGCTCGATGAACAGATAGCCTAAATAAACCTCCCCTGAGCCCGGTTCCAGGTGGTAAATGGCCAGTAAATCATCCTTATAGATTTCACCGCAGCTCTCGATGCTTCCATTATGCTTCTTACAGATATAACAGTCGTTCATGTAGTGTTCCTCCCATGCGGTTTTTGCTTTAGTTGAAAGTTTATATTAGTGACTTTTCAAAACAAACTGCTTCATGATTGCCTGCATATTTACCGTAATTGGGTATCCTCTGATATCCGTTCCTTTCATAGAACCTTACCGCCTGCTCGTTAACTGCTCTTGTTTCCAGCCATATCGCAGAGTACCCCAATTTAGTGGCTTGTTCCTCAAGGTATGATAATATTGCTGTTCCTATCCCCTGGGATTGATATTTCGCATACATCCGTTTGACCTCTGCTATGCTGCCATTGATAGGGCGGATCGCTCCACAGCCGATGGCCTCCCCTGCTTCGTTTCGGGCAATTACAAAGATCGATCCGGGATCGTTCATCATTCCGATGTCAAAGGAACCTCTTCCGCTGTCTCCGGTGATTTCCTGCAGCATATCCGATAATTCACTCATCAGCTGTGCTGCATCTAGTGAATAAGGGCTTTCTGCTGAGATTGTAATATGATTCATCTATTATTCCACGTCCTATCTTTGATTATCTCAATTGCTTTATCATAATCATTGCGGTAGTTACCAAAGACCTCATCCTTTACAAAATCATAGCCTGCCTTAAGGTAAATCGAAATAGCTTTATAACTCCAGGTCTGAGTATGCAGGAAAAAGTCCCTATCTCCCTCCAACTCAATCATGCGCCTCATTCCTTCGTATACGAGTGCCTTACCTAACCCGAGTCCCTGATACTCCGGTTTCACACCAACCCAATGTATGGAGGGGTCTCTCCGGTCCTGGGTATAATTCCACCAGTTTGTTAGTGTACCAATCAGCTCACCGTTGGCTGACTGAATAAAGAGACATCTACGTGCTAATTCATCCTTGTTTGGCACATAATCATTATTAAAACACTCCAATGCCTCTTCATAAGTGTCAAACTCACCGACAGAAACCATGATTTCAGCCCAGCCTTTTTCATCGCCGTCAGTATATAGCTTAAATACATATCCCTCAGGTAGATTCACCTCAGGAATATAGGCTCCCATGCATCTTTTCATGATAATATTGTAATATGGCAATGTCTTATCAAGCATTTTCTTTCCCCCAATTGCCTTCCTTCTAATAGATCCTTCAATTACTTCCTTTATATCCATTCTGCCAACAGACTATTTATTTGACCATTTAGCCATCCATTCATTCTATTTGTTCTCTCCTCCAACTGATTCTTTCCGTTCCAGATCAGCTGGTTCAACTCATGTTCCAGTTGATAGATTGTAAGGCGTTCATCAAAATTAGGGATTCTATGGATAACCCCAAGATTTTCTACAATAGCCCCCAGCAAGGCTCCAAACTCTTTTCCTTGATCCGGTGGGTAAATACACCAATGAAACAGATGTGCCAATTCAAAGTCTTCTTCCCCGAATTGCGAACACTCCCAATCTATAACCCCTGAGATTTTGCCATTATTAACAATTATATTTTTGGGATGAAAATCATTATGTAGCAATCTGGCTCCGGTTTGGTAGTCTAGACAGTCAATATTAGTATCGATATATTCGAGCGCAGCTGATACTGCTTTCTCACTCTCTGAATCAATCTCCATCTCGGATAATGCTTTTCTTAAATATTCGGCATATTCCTTATGTCCCTCTTTCCATGAACGTCCGTACTCCGGGATCGTAGGGATATAGTGACCTATGTCATAAGATGAACCCGTTATAGAATGCAATTCTGTGAGGAATTCTGCAATATCCCTTCCTATACTAATTTGTTGTTCCTCGGTCAGTTCCTGAAGAACGCCATATAGCTCTTCTCCTTGCACGTAGTCTGAAACTGAGTAATGGCATGTTTGACCCGAGAAGCTAAAGGAACCATCAGAATATACCTTGGGAACATTTGAAACTGTATGAACCCTCTTCTGCTTCCTGTGTTCATTTGAACCTGACTTTGATATTCTCATAATATATTTACAATCAATCAAATATGCTAGGCATTGATCCTTCTTATAGTATAGCTCTACTTTATCTGCTGTGATATTCTGTGTTTTTAACACTTCGTATATCTTATTTATTATAATTTCATCCTCTTCCTCGATCACGATGCCGGTACCTCCTAAACTAAGTTAATTCTTTATAAACAAAACACTCCGTAATGTGATCATTGACCATACCTATCGCTTGCATGAACGAATAAATTATGGTCGAACCCACGAATTTAAAGCCCAATCGTTTCAAATCCTTACTGATCTTATCAGAGAGAGGGGTTCTTGTAGGTAAATCGTTTTGTTTTTCCCAATGACCTGTAATAGGCACATAGTCCACATATCCCCATATAAAATTGTCAAAGCTCCCGTATTCTTCTATCACTTTTAAAAACGCCTTAGCATTACTTACAGCAGCGTTAACTTTCAGGCGATTTCTTATAATTTTATCGTTTGCCAGGAGTGCCTGAATTTTTGCATCATCATAATGGGCTACCTTATTAGGGTCAAACCCATCAAAAGCCTCTCTGAATGCTTCTCTCTTATTCAGCACGGTTATCCACGCAAGCCCAGCCTGCATCCCTTCTAAAATTAGCATTTCAAAAAGCTTGGCATCATCATGCACAGGCCGTCCCCATTCGTTGTCATGATAGTCTATGTATATGGGGATATTTCCTGCCCAAGCGCATCTTATTTTTTGTGTCATAAAACCATTCCTTTCCGTTTCTTTTCATTTTATCAATTGTATTATATAATCTCAAAAACAAATTCACAGGGTTTTTCACCTCGACTGTTAATCGGAGAAGAAATTATATTCTTTGTTTTCATTTGTACATCCAGCATTAATTGTAGATGACGGCGAAATGATCCAGCACAGCATAAGCAGTATGACAAAGGCATGTCACGGTCATCAGAATTAGTTGTCGATTGGGCAAGGTCCGAAACTTTCACACCTTTACAAACGGAGGCTGAACAAACACATGAATACTTATCATTGTTTTTGTAAACCATTACCGCGGTCAAGGTACCATCATTATTTAAAGCAATACTTTCGGAAGTAAGAATCTGATGATTGAGATGTTGTATTTTTTCGTTTAAAGATTTGCCGATCAATTCTTTACCGATTTTTTCACATTTCTTTAGATATTCCTTACCACCCAAACAGGCGCAGGAATCCAAGCATTTATACATCATATCATAATCAAGTGAATCTTCCATCCGTTTCATGATTTCTACTAAATCTTCATTTCCAATGATCTGCCTTATAAGTTTTGGATCAATATTATTATCTACCAACCATTTTTTAATCCCATATACTCTTGCCATATCATTTACTTCCTCAATTTTATCGGTACATAGATATCAAGTTGATGGTATCCAAGAGCATCTTTAATCTCATCAGTAGGATTTAGCATGTGACAGAGTGTCCGATGGCCGGGGCGCTCGTCAAGCTCAAACCCACTGGTTTCCAACCACTTTTTAATGCCATTATAAATCCTGCCACCTATGTCGTCGTCTCCATCTACGGACATGGCGGCGGCATACAATCCGCCTTCAAACTCTATGAGCTCATACGGTGCTGTGTCCACTTCCGTTACCCAATCTTCGACAGCCCAAACCCAAACAGCCTTCATATCTTCCTCAAACCAAAGAAAATCGGGAGCGCCATACATAAGTTTTTTGACCAAGTGGTTATGCTCCTCCTGCCATTGTTGAAAACACCCCATAACATTTTCTATGGTGTCCAGACCGGATGAAAATGCTTTGAATGGATTTATTCGGATGATCCTGACCTCTGGAGCTCTTTTCATCTTTTCGGTCACGTCTAGTAGCCGATTCACATTGGAAGAATTGCCGCTGTAAGTAATATTGAAAAGCTGGCCTTCTATTTCCTTTGCCTTCTCATAAAGCATCTTTACGTCAGAATCTCTGCTAAAATCGGCTTGCTTTATCTGCCGGATAAACTCAAGGACGACTTCTTTCAATTCATGTAGTAAAGCGACCTCGTCGTCAATGTCTCCTACTTTTTTACCCAGCACATCCAAAACCACTTCGGAGCCGGAAGTATTGAAAATCCGTTGAATATCCTTGATACTGATGGACAGCTTGCGCAAAATGAGAATTTGTTCTAACCTCTTGACTGCAGCTTCATCATACAACCGGTATGCGTAATCGTTGCTCCGGGTACTGGTTACTAACCCCATATCTTCATAATAACGAAGCGTACGAGCAGATATATCATACTTCGTGGAAACATCTCTGATTTTGATTAACTTACTCATAAAAACCTCCTACCGATTATTTATTCATAGTTTAATCTATTCCCCAACGGAAGAGTCAAGAGTAAATTGAAGAAAGTATAAATCTTAAATTTCTATCTGATAACAATAAAAATCAATGCCATACATGGAAACTTCCCCATATTTTTTAAAACCATTCTTATCATATAAAGCTAAAGCAGATGGATTGGTTTTACTGACTAACATTCTTATCCCGTCAAACTCTTTTTCTTTTGCTGTTTTAATGATGTTTTGAAGAATAGTGGTCCCTATACCTTGCTTTTGCATCGTTGGGATAACACCTATTCTCGCCAATTCGCAGGGTACTTTCAGTGTCCACTGCAAATGTCCCAATTCGTTAAATTCACCTGCTGATGCAACAGCAACTATCGTTCCATTCTTTTTCAAAACATATAATGATTTGCTTTCAATATCAGATTCTGCTGTCTCTCTATTTGGATAATCTATACTCCAAGTACATCCTGGAGTACCTATCAAACTGTGATATATATCAATAATCTGTGGAATGTCATTATACTTCGCTAGTAAAAATTCGTAGTCGGCCATACCAAAATCTCCTTCAATACATATAATCTGTAGTTCACATTTTAAACTAGTACGCACTGTCATCAAACGTCTCGTGTTCCCGGCACCCAAGAGCCTTGAGGTGTCGAGGTGTCCGATCATTCTGCCAGCCGCCCGCCCCGTTACTACATTGATGAATTATCATCTGTTATGTACTAATTAAGTTTTAAAACCATTCCTTCCGAAGATGTGGCAAAGCCACATTTTTTATATAGTAATCTACCTTTCTCGGTAGCATCCAGACTCAATTCTGTTGCTCCTTTATCTCTTGCATCATTAATCAGCATATTCATCATCTGATATGCAATTCCTTGCCTCCGATATCTTTTGTTTGTATAGACATTCATAATATGACCTCTAATTCCACCGGGATGGTCGAAAGTGGGTAAAAGCCATACATAACAAAGGGTTGCACAGCCAATCACAACTTCATCATCAAAAGCAAGTACTGTTGTTTGTTTAGCATTTTGAAAATACATTTTTGTATCCATCATAAATTTCTCGGAAAAAGAGTAACTTTCTTCTAAGTTACATACATCTTTTATTGTTTCAAACCTAGCTTCTAATATCTTATCGATATCGCTAATATTAGATATTACTACTTTTATCATAAGTTCAGTGCCTTCTTTCAATCCCTAGTTATTAATGTAACGACTGGGAAATATATAGATAATAAAACTATAGTTAATAAATACTCCGGCGCCCTACCCATATTGATATAACACTTCTTCGAATAATCATGCTTAACTATTCTTATAATTATCTGAATTTCATTCACATATATTCTTTAATAAGTTGACAGAGCGCGCTCTTTACATCTCCTTGAAATAACCCACCATGATAACAAACAATTTGCGAAATATCATATGTTAACAATCGTTGAACAGATCTAACTGCTTCATCTAGATCCCATGCATACTGGGGATTAGCAATATTCAGTCTTCCATGTTCGATGACGATGGAATCTCCAGCAATCAGAGTATTGCTAGCAGGTAGATACAACGATATATGCCCGGGCGTATGACCCGGCGTATTAATCACTTGAATGCCACCACACCAAGGTAAATATTCATCTGTGTGTAACTTCCGATCAACATGAACTGGTTCGATAGACTGGAGGAAACGAATAAAATGTTCAGCCCTTTCCTTATTTTCTCCTGTCATTTCGTTAAGACTTGACTCTGCTTGTACTAACCTCAACGGTTTTTTGGTGCCGTTTATGTACTGAACTTCCGAATCAAATGCGGCAATCTCAATGTGCGGATATCTTCTTTTTAAAGATGCAGCCGAACCGACATGATCCATATCATGATGTGTCAAAAGTAATTTAGTAATTGTATCAAATCTGATATTATGCCGATCAGCAGCTTCTTCAAGAAGCTGCAGAAAGTCTGGATAACCGCAATCAACAAGAATAACGTCAGATTCATCATGAATAATAATAGGCCAAATAGTTTGTTCTTGACCATTAAATTCAAACTGAATATCTAGTAAACGATAATTATACATATGTTCTCTCCTATATCTCAGATCATCAGGTGCTTGTGTTTTTATATTTCCGGTCGATTTCAGCTCACGTCTCGTGTTCCCGACACCACAGAGCCTTAAGGTGTCCGCTCATAGCTTTAAAGTTAACAATTCCTATCCAGACACCGGGTGCAAGCCTTAACCCGTTAAGGCTGCACATAGGTTGTGGGGTGTCTGGGGACATATTGTTACGTGATGTTGCCAAGGAAATGTGCCTATATTTTTAAACCTTAATAAATGACAAATTCAAAACTTGTTCAGTAATATATATCTCATCATTTAGAATTTGAATATTATAATTCTCTACCATACACTTATCCACTTGTGACAATAGTACGCTATACTTATTAGCTTCTTTTCTAGGAAATCTGATTTCGGTTCTGAATGAGTTATCTATACTTAATCCTACTTCCATACCAAGTGTAACAAATTCATCATAGCGATAGAACTTGTTATGACCATCTGGTTTTATCTTCATATAAGCATCAACAAATCCTATGTTATCTTCTTCATTTGGTGTTGGATCTGAAATAAATAATTGTCCACCTCTTTTAAGTACCCTTGCTATCTCCTTAAATGAGTATTTTATCATTGGAAAATGGTGAACAGCATATCGGGAAACTATAATATCTATAGAAGAATCATTAAATGGCAACGCTAATCCATCATATGATTCAAATCTTATATTCTTCAGCCCATTATCTTGCACTTTCTGTCTGTTCATATTCAATGCTTGTTCGACTATATCTAGGCCAATAACAAAACAGTTAGGATATCTACTAGCAATTGGAAAAGCAAGATATCCACTACCGGTTCCTATGTCAAGTACTTTATAACAATTATCAATTCTAAGACCTTTTAAGATTAATTCTAGATGCTTATCATCTTGTGTCTGACTATTATAATATTTATTCTCAGCAAAGCTTTTTTCAAATTCTCTTCTGGTACTATCAATACTCTGCTTAATATCCAAAATATTCTCCTTACGATTACGAGATTCTTATTTATCTAGTAGGCAAATTCATATCACTTCTCGTGTTCACGACACCCCATATAAAATCATATGATCAATTAACGTCACCTAAATATACCTGCTTATCGAAGACCCCATCCATTGTTATGTATTTCTTTAATACGCTAGGATAAATCCTATATTCCTTCAAACGACTTATATCTATCCACTCAACCCCAATCTGCGTATTATCTGGATGAAAGCCAATTTGCACTTCATATCCGGGTTTAACTTGGCAAGAAAACATATACTCAATTTGATGAGTGTTACCATCCCGTACAGCAAATTCATGATTTTTACCTATGTAATCGCGAATAAAAACTACATCACCTATAATAATTTCAGCAGAAATTTCCTCTTTACATTCACGTATTAATGCATCTGTTATTGTTTCACCTGGCTCTTGTCCACCTCCAGGAAGCATATAAAAGATTCCTTCAACATCATTGTTCTTTGTTAGTAGAATTCTTCCTTCTTCAATGATTATTGCTTTTGCTGAGTTTCTTATATGTTTTAGCATCTTCCATCCCCCATTAATAAGATTATTTAATAAGCAAAAGTGTAACTAAAGTAAATGCGATGTCACATGCAAACACTATCTAAATTCATTCCCCAATCATCTGTATTGCTTTATGCTTATCTATTGCCGCCATCTCAACCCATGCTGTTTTATATCCACAGTTTATTGCATTTCGCTTAGATGCTATATTAGACCACGCTGTGCAATAGTATGGTACTTTTCCTCTTTTTATTCGCCCATAACTAGCAGCTATGTAACTATGCAACTCGGACACCGGGTGCAAGCCTTAACCTGTTAAGGCTGCACTTAGGCTGTGGGGTGTCTGGGAACATATTGTTCAAAAAAGTTGTACTGATATACTAATTATATTGAAAAGTAAATAATAAAGCTAACAGTGATACTCCGCATTGGATTTCGTTTCTAAAAATCATATCTTTTACTATATCTTTTGAAAACCAACAAATGTCTTTTACCTCATTATGATCATAGTCACTCGTCTTTCTCCCTACTTTTACATAATAAGCATGAATTTTTAGATTTGACATACCATTATTCGGATTGAAATTACATAAGTACTTAAAGTCATTTATTTCATAACCAGTCTCTTCTTTTACTTCTCTAATTAATGCCTGTTCAATAGTCTCTTTATCTTCAATTCTACCCGCGGGTACTTCCCACTCTTCCCTGCCTGTAACATATCTATTTGACTTTATTAATAATAATTCATTAGAGTCATTCTCAAGGACAGCACACACTGATTCATTTGGATAATGTAAATAATGATACTCTTCAATTATCTTTCCATCACACAACTGTACCTTATCAGTATATAAATTAACCCAATCGCTTTCATATATCACATTCCGGTTCAATCTAATTGGTATCATTTTTGTTCTACTCCTTATAATAAGATAATAAGTGCTCCAGGGCTCCGTTCATATTGATATGACACCTAACGGCTCGTGTTCCCGACACCCCACCGGCTTAAGCGACCAACGGGAGCGGCCGCGATGTGGTTAGTCGGTACGGATGTGTCCCGGTAATCACTTCTCCGACTTATCTACCGGGACCGAGGCGGCTTGTCCGCCGATGCTTGAACATATAGTTATATGATGTACAGGACTACTATGAATTACTATAAAACGTTTCATATGTAATATTCTTTTTGCGGAGAAATTTTATGTAGAGACATGGAGCACGGTGTACATTACTCCATTTAATTCTGAAAATTTACTAACGTCTTCATTAAAATAAAATACACTATATTCCCATTTATCTGGGTTATATATTATTGCATACTCTGTATGATCTAGCATAGGAATTTCATTTAGAATTTTGTCTGTTAAATTATTCAAACTTTCTTGTGCATGTATTGTTCTTGAAATTTCAAATACGTATTTACTCTCCTTAATTTTATCAGTAGTTGTATCGATCAAAGGGATCCCTACATTGACATGTTGCCACCCAAACGATTTTAGTATGTTGTCATAATAACCATTAAACAAGAATTTATTTAATCCGTTGGTATTCTTCCAAAGATAGAGCGGGGAATAGCTATTTTGTAAACATTTGTTGATTCCAATTTCAGTTATAAGATATAATTTTGACTTTAAATCCTCAAAACCATCCGTCTTGTAACCATTATTTTGTACTCTATCTCTGATTATCCTCATATCATAATCACTTGGTAATGTGATCTTATATTGCATTGCTATCATCCTATTTTCCTCCTTCACTTTTTTACGATCTTCCCAGTATGTCATATAACG
>JAEZHX010000268.1 GCA_023436765.1 Bacillota bacterium | reverse complement strand
CTGAAAATCCTCGTGTCGCTGGTTCAATTCCGGCTCTGGGCATTTTACTTATGAGATATTAGCTCAGTCGGTAGAGCACTTGACTTTTAATCAAGGTGTCCGGGGTTCGAATCCCCGATGTCTCACTAATAAACGACCTAAATCAGGTCGTTTTTTTGTATTCTGGTTAATAAAGGAAAAATATAGTTTTTATACATTCCAAACTGGATTTAGGCGGATCCTGTTGATAATAAATAATTATGAAAGAATGTATATGATGTATTATTATGCATTTACCCACATAAACACTTACTATATCAAATTAAACAGTTGACATAATGAAAAATCTCATTATGATTATAGATAGAGTGTTTCATAGAAGGTGCAAACCCGTATATGGAGAAAGCAATGATAATTGAAAATATTAATATTTTAAAGCAATGGATAAAGGAAAGCAGCAATATCGTCTTCTTCGGAGGGGCGGGGGTCTCAACTGAGAGTGGGATACCGGACTTCAGGAGTGTCGACGGTCTCTATCGAATGAAGTATAGCGATCCTCCTGAAAGAATTCTAAGTCATTCTTATTTTACTCTCAACACCGCTAAGTTTTATAAGTTCTACAGAGATAAGCTTATATATACGGAAGCGGAACCAAATATCACCCATAAAAAACTTTATGAGCTTGAACTTCAGGCGAAGCTAAAGGCAGTAGTCACACAGAATATCGATGGTCTGCATCAAAAAGCCGGAAGTAAGAAGGTGCTTGAGCTTCATGGCTCTGTTCACAGGAATTATTGTATGAAGTGCAATAAGTTTTACCCTTTGGAGAAGATTCTGAATTCAGAACCAATTCCACGGTGTGAATGTGGAGGAATTATTAAACCCGAAGTAGTTTTGTACGAAGAAGGGTTGAATCAGGATATTCTTTCAGAGTCTATAAAGATGATCTCACGGGCGGAGCTTCTATTGATTGGAGGAACCTCGTTAAGTGTATATCCTGCTGCAGGGTTGATTCAGTATTATAAGGGAAACCGTATGGTATTGATTAATCAATCTGTTACGCCCTATGATAAGCTAGCGAACTTACTGATTAATGCCGGATTGGGAGAGGTATTTTCGGAAATCTGAGATAAGTCAGACTAATAGTGGACATAGAGGAAGAACAAAAGAGTAGACCAAAAAGTAGACTAAAAGTAACTGAGAAAGGTAATATTAGCATGAAAACAAAAAGCAATTATGTTAAGAGACTAACAGTCGGTGGACTGCTGCTGGCTGCAGGAGTAGTTATTCCCTGGATTTTTCATTCGTTAGGTATATCGGAGTTTGGAAAGATGTTTTTACCGATGCATCTGAGTGTATTCGTTGCAGGAGTATTCTTAGGCCAATATTATGGCTTAGGAATTGGTCTTCTGACTCCGCTGTTAAACTCATTGTTTGGCATGCCGATATTTCCCATGAATCTGATTATGGCATTTGAACTGGCCGCCTATGGCTTCTTTTCCGGACTGTTTACTTCTTATAAAGCGGGAAAAAGGATAAGGCTTTTCGGGAAAGACCTGAGAGTAATTCTTGGCCTGATACTTTCAATGCTTGCCGGGCGAATTATTTATGCATTCTCCTTATATGTAGCTATTCAACTGCTGGGACTTGAGAAGCTACCCAAACCCCTTTCTATTATAGCCTCTACAGTGACTGGACTGCCGGGAATTCTTCTGCAGCTGATTTTAGTCCCTACAATCGTACATATTCTCAGGAAGATAGCCGTTTTTCAGGATTAATACAATACAGTAAAGACATCCATGTTGGATGCGGAAAGAAGGAACCATGGCAAAGGTTATTATTCTATGCGGCAGAATTGCCAGCGGAAAGTCCTATTATGCACATAAATTAAAGGAGCAAAGCAATGCCATCATCTTGTCTGTGGACGAGCTTATGCTTCGGCTATCAGATTCCTGCTTAGGACAACAGCATGATGATACGGCACGCAGGTGTGAACTCTATTTTTATGATTTAGCGGAACAGATGATAAGCAAAGGAATAGATGTTATCATTGACTACGGATACTGGTCCCGGAAGGATCGGGAGGAAGCAAAGACACATTTCAGAACGAGAGAAATAGACGTAGAACTGCATTATATTCATGTTTCTGAGGAGTTGCGCCTGAAACAGCTTGCGGGTAGAAATGAAAGACTGATCGCTGAAAGAGAGAAGAAGGATATGGGAAGGGTATATATTATTGATGAGCCATTAAGGCTAAGGCTTGACGCTAAGTTTGAGGAACCATCGCAGGAGGAAGTGGATCAACTGATTACATGGACATGATAAACCTTGGATATCTAAGGTACAGTGGACAAGAGTTTGGCCCAGAGATTTGAGATATACTACTACAGAGAAACGCTTACTTGCGGGAGGAACAAATGAGACTTACGATACCAAAGAACAGAATTATTCCACTGGTAATATTTGCGGTAGCTGGCACCATAATATCATTGATCTTTGGCATTTTTTATATGAATCGAATGGTCAAGGAAAGTTATAATTCGACGATCCTTTCCTATGACTTGCTGTCAGAAGATACGGCAGTTTTACTCAGGGATAGCTTACAGGAGAATTGTGTAGCTTTGCAGACAGCCGCAGACTTTATTGGGCAGGACGGAATGCTGGATAACCATAGCATGTTGGAAGCCCTGAGGATTCTCTCAAATAATCATGACTACCTGTCGCTTACGATCGTGGATGCTTCCGGTAATGGAGTTAACTCTGACGGCATCGACGTAAATTATAGTAAAGAGCAATTCTTTCAGAATACCATGATAGGGAAAAATAATGTTTCTGCAGCAATGGAGGAAGAGAAGCCTGTCCTGGTTTATTCTGTTCCTATCACTTATCAGGGGAAAACCCTCGGTGGATTAATTGCTGTACAGAAAGCTAGCTTGGATAATCTGGGTGAATTTAACCTCGATCCTTCTTTTAAAAATGATAACGATATTTACATAGTAAACGATGAGAATGAACTTGTGGCATATCTGAATGATCGCAGTACATGGAAATTCAACTATGAGGAGGTAATGTCAGAGGGCTTTCTTCATCAGAAGGGTGATAAACATTCCACTGGTTACGGCTTTGAGTTATTCTATAAGCCCAATGAACAGAACCTGAATAAGGTGTGGTTTGAAAAGCCTCTGGGAATGAATGATTGGAGGGTGATGATCGGAAGATCGGATATAATTAATCCGGTAACTCAGAATATCATCCGTATCACTAATATGCTATGGATAGTAATATTGATCGGTATATTGTTGCTGTTCCTTGCACTGATCATATACCTGAGAAGATCAAATCAAAAGCTGATCCAGATGCTTTATCTGGATCCTGTTACTGGAGGAGGTAACTGGTACAAGTTCAGGATGGATGTAAGCAAAATCTTAAACAGCCGAGCATATTATAAGAAGAAGTATGCACTCATTAACTTTGATATTAATCGGTTTAAAATCATAAATGACTCCTTCGGGTATCAGAAGGGTGACGAGGTTTTGAAGGAAATCTATAACCTGATCAAGAAATGGGTTAGGTCGGACGAACCCTTTACAAGGTACTCTGCAGACCAGTTCTATATTCTGATGGAGTATCAGGAGCCGGAAGAAGTGAGTAAAAGGATCTATGAGCTAAATAGCAGGCTACACCAATATAGATATACAAAGACCGTAAAGTTTTACTTTGGAATTTATTTTATCACGGAACGGACGGATTCCGTCGACCGGATGGGAGAATTCGCAGGGATAGCAAAGTACAAGATCAAAGGCAGTAGTGAAGAGATTATCTCCTATTTTGATGATAACTCCAGAATAAGGCTTCTGGAGGAGGAGAAGATAGAGAAGACCATGCATGATGCATTGCAGAATAATGAGTTCATGGTCTATCTTCAACCGAAATATACAGCCGAGGAAGAGAAGGTTAGTGGCGCCGAAGCTCTGGTCCGGTGGAATAAGGGAAACGGAAACCTGCTGTCACCAGGTTTCTTTATTCCTGTATTTGAAAAAAACGGATTTATAACCGAGCTGGATATGTATATGCTAAAGAATGTATGCCGAATTCAGAAACAATGGCTGGATAGGGGCTATCGGACTCTGCCGGTTTCCGTGAATATCTCCCGGATTCATTTTGCCAATCCACATCTGGCGGAAATCATTAAGGATACGGTGGATGAATATCAGATCCCTCATGAGTTGATCGAGCTGGAGCTTTCGGAAAGTGCCTTCCTGCAGGATAAGCAGATGTTGATTTATACGGTAACAGCGCTCCGGGAGAATGGCTTTCAGGTATCCATGGATGACTTCGGTGCAGGCTATTCCTCTCTGAATTCCTTAAAGGATCTTCCGCTGGATATTGTCAAGCTGGACGGAGAGCTTTTCCGCATTACCGAGGAGGTGGAACGGGGCCAGACTGTAATCAGGAATACGATTTCCATGGCAAAGGACCTCCATATGAAGGTGGTGGCAGAATGTATTGAAACAAGGGAGCAGGTGGAGTTTTTGTGTGCTGTCGGCTGTGATATCATCCAGGGCTATTATTATGCAAAGCCGATGCCGGTGGAACAGTTTGAGAACCGGTACTTAATGCAGGTAAATGAGTAAAATCTCGTAAAAATCGTGAATTGTAAATTAATGATCAAGAATGGGTTAAAATAAAGCTAATGTGTGTGAATATTGACAGTTGCTTTGAAACCCTTTTTATTGTATATTTAGTAATATATGCGAAACAATATAGCAGGAATGGAAGCCCATTCCTGTTATGAATGCAGGATTAACGAATGCCTGCTGTGCTGGCGTTCGTTATTATTATTTACTTAATCAAGGAGGAAACATAAATGAGCAATATTGATACTATGTCAGTAAATGCAATCAGAGTGCTGTCAGCAGACGGTGTTCAGAAGGCTAATTCAGGACAT
>JAEZHX010000228.1 GCA_023436765.1 Bacillota bacterium | reverse complement strand
CATACCCGCCATTGAAATCGTATTGTACAGCCACTCGATTGCTGCCAATACTTTTATAATAGTCAGAGCTTTCATCAGCATATTCCCACTCAGAACTACGGCTCAAAGGCTCATAGTTTGCCGGGGTGCCTTCAGCCGTTGCATCAGAGCCACTGACAGGGTATTTATTGGGTTTAACTATTTCCTTTCCCTTCTCTAGGCTCCAGTAGCCAAGATAATACTTATCACCTGATTTTTTGATGATACGGCTGATACCTTCTACCGGTAGTCCTACCGCATAATACCCGCAGGGAATAACCTCCTTACCCTTGGTATCCAGAAGTCCCATCTTCCCATCCCGTACTGCCTGAACATAACCGTCAACGAATATGGTTTCTGTTAATGGTTCGTCAAATGTATTAGTTTCCTCAGCAGATATGTAATATGCCTTTATCTCATCATAAATTGGCTCTGCAGCAAATTTGCCACTAGAGTCCACAAGTCCGTACTTGATGTTAGTTAGGCTTCCATCCTTCGCTGTGTCTCCCACAGGTACCTTACGAAGCCCGCTATCAAACATAGCTTCCAGGGTTTTTGTAAACTCCTTTTCCTTACCGATCCAGGTAACATCCTCGTCATTATAGTACTTTGTTGCCGCTGATACTGTTGCTGTAGCCTGCGTCATGGGCAGTGTCATACATAACACCAGAATCATACTGAGTAATCGCTTTTTCATTAATGTTGGTCTCCTTCCACTCCATGTTAGCTTAAACACTCCGCCTCCAACCGTTATCTTTCGCTGCTTAAAACAACATTCCCGGATGAACGGGAATGTTGTTTTAGCATTTCAGAGTTTTAAAATCCTATATAGTCTTACGGTCTTACTTTAACCAGTAGCTCTAACTTTTTTGTCTTTTTGTATAAGGTTTGTACAGCCTTTATTTATAAAGCTGTCTTCCTTGTTCCAGAAGCTCCTGTAACCTCTGGGTTTCCTCTCCGGTAGCAGAGCGAATGTGCATTTTCTCACAGAAGGGGCATTCCTTTACCTCTCCCAATCGGTAGAATAGGAAGCCACAATCCTCACAGGTATAAATCATACACCACCCTCCCTTCCTACAGGGTGAAACCCCATAATATGCGCGGGTATACGGTTCATTGGCCTTTTTAGCAGGGCGTTATAGCTCCTCTCCACCTCTCGATAAACCATGAGTTTATTCTCTAATATCTTAAATGCTGCTAAGTCATTTTCACCACCGCGTTCCTGCATATGTAATCTACGGTGCATTTGTACCTGCTCGCTGATGGTATCAAGGCTCTTCTGCTTTGCGGATAATTCCTTAAAACTCACTATAAACCACAATGTAACAAATGCTGTCACACAGATTCCTGCGATAAACCAGCCAAGCGTGGCAGTAGTCATAGAACATCCCCCCCATTATTTTGTTTAATTTTCTATTTTTAATATAATATTGTCAATTTACCCTCAAAGACCTTTACCGTATGAAAAGTGTCCCCTACCGAACGAATCTTGTTTCTACAGCATCTGTATGATTTTTATGCCGCTTTGAGCAGACAAATCTATAAAGGAATCATCAATCCTAACCACCGGATTTGATATATCATGTGGCGGTACATATACAATTTCGCCCAGTTTTCCCGTACTCATCATAACCCTTGACCCAACATAATACTGTGAAATGTTATGTATAAATGTAAGAAGGATACCGGGATCATAATGACCCTCAACTATGCCTATCCTTTCAAATTCCCTGAAAGTGTCAAACGGAGTTTGCCTCTTCTTATAGATTCGTTCTGAGGTTATCGCATCATAGGCATCCGCAATGGATACTATTTTTGCATAACTACTGATACCCACGCTTTTTATACCGTACGGGTATCCTGTTCCGTTTTCCTTCTCATGATGCATCAAGACTGCATCCTTCACTCTCTCATTTATGTCCGTGTTATCCTTGATTATTTCATACCCTAACAACGGATGTGTCTTGATCACTTCAAACTCCTCTTGGGATAAAGGTCCTCTTTTGTTCAATATTTCATTTGGTATTTTTGATTTTCCTACATCATGCAAAATACCAGCGATGATTAGCAGCCTGATCTCACTTTCCGGAAGCTCAAGCCACTTTCCGAGCAGCATTGAATATAATGAAACATTGATACAATGGGAATAGGTATATTCATCAGCAACCTTTAATTTATTCAGACATTCTGTTACAGCAATATTGCTTTTCATATTGTCATAAAGAGAACTTGAAATCTCATTAATTTTTTCATTATCCAGTCCTCTGCCAGCAGCAAGGTCATTAATAATTACCTTTACAGAATTGACACTTTTCTGGTAATTTCTTTGAAACGCAATAATATCCGCTTTGGGGTTATGGGCAGTATCATTCTTTTTGGCAGTATCAATCTTTTTGGCAGCATCATTCTTTTTGGCAGTATTTATCTTTTTTTCAGATTTTTGTGCTGCGATCCTATCCACTTTGAATGCAACAAGCTTTTGCCTTATGGATTCATTTATAATCGTGTTTTTGGTAATAATCAAACTGCCACGGCTGTTCAGTACATCCTCAGCTATCTCATAACCATCGGGGCATTCCAATGTGCTATATATGTGCTTTTCCATACAGTTTGTTCCTCCACAAAGCGTAAAGCAGCATTAGTAAATCTCGACTACCTCAAGATCACTTTCTACCGACAAATCATGATACTCATTCTCGCATAGAACTAATGGTTTCGTTATTTCTATTGGGTTGATATAAACTATACTACCAATCTGTTCGTTACTTAACCGAATCTCCCTACCATTATAGTAGTCAATAAAATTATTTACAAAGATCTGGCAAATGTATGGGTCCAGCTGATTGAAGCTGTTAGCCTGTATCTCCTTAATCGCCTCTAAAGGTGACTTCTTTTTGCTGTATGTCTTAGTAGCTGTAACTGAATCAAATGTGTCAGCAATTGCAATTATTCTACTGAATAAATTGATCTTTTCTCCCTTTAACCCCAAGGGATAACCTGCTCCATCCATTCGTTCATGATGGAACAAAACACCTTGTAAAACTTCAGAATCGAATGAGTTAACGCTATTTAGTATTTTATATCCTATGACCGGATGTGATTTCAATTTTTCCATTTCTTCTAATGTTAACGGATCAGCCTTATTTAGCAGACTATCCTTCATCTTAGCTTTCCCTATATCGTGTAATAGCCCTGTACGAACCAGGTTTTCTAGCTTTAGAGGATCCAAATTCAGCCACTTTCCAATGACAAATGACAGGAATGCTACATTAGCAGGATGAGAATACATGTATTGGTTTTTATCCTGAACACTGTTCAGGAAGGTTAATATGTTTTTGTCATCATTTGGGTATTTACAAATTTGAATGGCACACATTTCGGCAGGAATAAAATATAGTTGTCTCCCAAACCTGATATCTTCCACAATACCACGCATAATTCTTAATGTTTGATTATAAGTCTCTTCTAAACTAAACATAATACTCTCCTTCTTTGATTCGATGTTTGCGGCGTATAGCGTAATCTAAATGTCTGTCTGTCGATATAATAATACCAAATATTGCACTTAATAACCGTTTACCGCACGAATCGTACCTTTTACCGCACGAATTGTAACCATTTCTTGTCTCATTTACTATATTATGGTATAATATAGCATAATTGTGATACATTAACGGAGGTGGTAAGCATGCATATAGCTGTCTGCGATGATAATTTAGATGAGCTTTCCCGTATATCCTCTTTGCTGGAGGATTATGGCCATGAGATAGATAGTTCAGTCACCTATGAAGTCTTTCACAGTGCCTTTGATCTTTTAGAGACAATGAAATTAAGACAGTTTGATTTATTACTTTTGGACATCCTTATGCCGGGTATTACCGGAATGGATGCTGCCAAAGAAATCCGACGTTCGGATAGTGAAATTCCGATCATATTCCTTACCTCCTCCCGTGAATATGCTGTGGAGAGCTACCGTGTAGGTGCTATGGATTACATCATGAAGCCCGCCTCTAAGGATGAGATTTTTCCTTCCATTGGCAAGCAGCTTACTAGGGTTTCACAGGAGGGTGCATATCTGACTCTGAAAACTGGAAGCGGCATTATAAAGCTGCCCTTTTCACAGATTGTATATGTGGAGGTCATAAATCGCTCGGTACAGTTTGTCCTTACGAACGGCGAGATACGAGAGGCCTATGGCTACCTCACCGATTACGAGAGTGACCTGCTGATAAACCCCCATTTTTATAAGGCTCACCGTTCCTATGTAGTGAATCTGCGCCAGGTGACCGAACTTAATAAGGAAGGCTTTACTACCATACTGGGTAAAACGGTGCCTGTAGCAAGAGAGGCCTTTTCGAAAGCGAAGGCTGCTTATATGAAATATCTACTGTCGCCAAATGAACGGAGGGATCTCTTGTGATGGATACTATTATTATTTTATTTCGCTCCGGCATTGTTTTGGTATTCGGAGTAGCGGTTTCTCTTCTATTTGCTGGTGTGAAATGTACACGGGCAGGGGTACTGTCAATTGTTACTTTTCACGCTTTCATCCTCGTCGTTCAATTCATCAGCTGGCAGACGTTTGGTCTGCAGAATACGATGAAGCTGTATCCCTTTATTACGCATTTACCGTCGATTATATTCCTCACTCTATATTGTAAGCGTCCGTGGCTGATCTCGATCAGCAGCGTACTGACAGCCTATCTTTGCTGTCAGATCCCTAAATGGTTTGGCTCGCTGGCAGCAGCGGTTTTTGGAAACCGCTATGCCGATCATATCGGCTACTTTGTCGCGATGTGTGTGGTGTATTATTTTCTTAAAAAATATATGGCCGACTCCATCACTCAGCTAATGGAGCGATCCAGGCGTTCCTGTCTGCTTTTTGCTGCAGTACCTTTCTTGTACTATTTATTTGACTATGCCACTGCGATATATACGAATCTGCTCTATTCCGGTGCTCGAGAAGCGGTACAATTTACCCCTTCTGTTATTTGTACCTTTTACTTAGTGTTTGTTCTTCTATACTTCAATGAATCCCAAAAGCAAACCATGGTCCAGAGGCAGAGGGACATCTTTGCATCCCAATTTGAGCAGGCTCGAATAGAGCTTGATGCAATGCGCCGGATGCAAAGCAACACCATGATCTACCGCCATGATATGCGTCATCACCTGTCGCTGATTGGTGGCTTTGCCGCTGATGGTGATATTAAGAAGATCAAAGAATATCTTGCCAGCACAGAAACGGCTATTGATACACTGACCCCGATACGATATTGCGAAAATGAAACTGTTAATCTGATCTTATCCAGCTTTGAAGGCAAGGCGAAAAAGCTGCAGGTTGCTCTGCATACAGATGTCAATTTACCGGAAGAACTCAATATAAACGATACCGAGCTATGTGCACTGCTGTCAAATGCCCTGGAGAATGCTATCACCGCTGCTGCACAGGTGGAGGAGGAGAAGCTTCGCAAGGTCTATATCCACGCTATTGTTAATGGTGACAGGCTGGTTATTTCCACAGAAAATGCTTATGTGGGACGAATTGAAATGGAGGGCGAATTGCCCAAATCAAATAGAAAAGATGCCGGACATGGGTTCGGCATCAAGAGTATGGTTGCCATAGTGGAGCGCTATGGCGGATTATATTCCTTTGAAACTGAGGGAGGGGTGTTCATCCTGCAGCTTATGCTGCCCCTGGGTAAAGATACATTCCCTTTGACCACCCAATAGTGACTCAAAACGCCTTATAACCGTGAGTTATAAGGCGTTTCTTTTTAGTGGCAGTAGGATGTTATTTTTTTATTCAAACCTTTTCCTATATCCACACTTTCTACAGAGTTCCTCAACAACATCTCTTCTTGAAAAACCATTTAAAATACTATAAGCTCTTTTACTTTTAATTATTTCCGAAAAATGAGATGTATTTATATTTCCTAAGGCAATAACTCCCTCTCCATCCAGACAGCAGGGTACTACTGTTCCATTGACCAATATAGCTATCTGATTACGAAGGCCATAACAAAAGCCTTTCCCATCGTCTTCTTTCTCATTTAAATCGGGCCACTGAAATTGACGAGCTTGGTTCAGGTATACTCTATCAGCTATTTTTATTCCTCTCTTCGGTAAGACTGTTTCAGCTATTCTATCCTCTAGCTTGAACTCTTCCTCTATTGTAAC
>JAEZHX010000145.1 GCA_023436765.1 Bacillota bacterium | reverse complement strand
CAGCTGTCTGGCCTGTTAACCAGGTTACCTTAGCCCATGCGCCGGTAAGCTCAGCAATCTTCTTTAATAATCTGTTGTCGTCCGGAACCTCTGTTCCAGGAACTGCATTGAACATTGTAAACATCTTAATTTCAGCAGGTGCCGTTGTAGCAGCAGGCTCATCTTTGCCTGTGTCTGTAGTGGCAGGTGCTTTTGTCGGTGCAGGTGTATCGGTTGCTGCATCGTCTTTTTTCTTGCCGCATCCAACCATAAGAGCACCGAACATTGCGATTACCATAACAATGGCAATCAATGATCTGAATCTTTTCATGATATTTCCTCCCTATACTTTTTTGCTAAATCTGCATAGATATGCATCCAATAGCTATTGTAATTTTATCATTATTGCACAATAGCATCAACCAGAAAAGTATAGATGAAATATAAAAAATTATATTTTAGTAATGGATTTTAATGTTATTTTCATAAATATTACCATCACTGCTTTTCCACACACCGAGAGCCTTCCTTCTAGTACATACATCGGTTCGTATTTTACTTACGGCTCATCCTCTGTTTCCGGTATTGAAGCGGCGTAATCCCTTTTAACTGCACAAATTTACTGATAAAATAGTCCGTATTATTAAATCCGACCTCTGTCGCGATCAGATAAATTTTCTCATCGGATCTGATCAGCAATTCTGCTGCACGGTCAATTCTGAAATTATTCAGATAATCCTTAAAGGATATCCCATACTGCTTTTTAAAGATCTGCCCAAGGTAGGCACTATTTATAAAATACTTCTCACTTAAGGATTTCAGGCTTAGGTTATCCATATAATGCTCCGTTATTTCCTTCTCAACCTCCGCCAAAACACCTCCAAATGCATGCTGTCTGACCTGGGATAAGTAACTTGAGAATTCCTGAGCAAACTCCTTAAAATGCTTCACGCTTCCCCTTACTTCGAATTGCTCATCACCACCCTGACTGATTTGCTTGTAAATCTCCTCCTGATCAAAATCCGGATCCAGATCCTTTGCTATACTAATCAGGCTGTAGAGTAAATAATCCAGGTTGAGTTTAATGATTCCCGGTTCAGTTACCATTTCCTTAAAATGATTATAAATAATTTCTATCTTTCGATTGATTTCGGCAGTATCATTCTCTTCTATCGAGCGGATCAAATCATCCATCATTTCCTTATCAACAGGGTTTTTGCCCGTAGGCATCCGTTTCACTTCATCATAGTAAGCAATATCCTGTTCATTAGAAAAACGATGAAAGTTCTTCGCAATGGCTGCAGCTTTATAGGAATCAGATATTTTGCTGATATGGTCTGTCTTCTGTCCAATCAAAATAATAATACGGTAGCTCAGATTGCCGGCAACTGCTTCATATAAGTTTGTAATATAGGTCTTTTCACTAACCCCTGCCAGATCAGCTAGTCTTTTCGCATAGATGAAGCCAACGGCAAATACATTCTCCTGTCTGTCGGCTTCCATAAAGGCATGATACCAATGCTCTCCCAGATATTGCTTTAAAGTATCATAAAGAAGATTAAGCTCCTTTAATTTATCCTCATTCGAGAGTGAACGAAATTTATCGGAGATGCTATCATATTCAATACTGATATATCTGAGTTGTTCCGTATCGACCAGATAGTTGCTGACATAATTAACACCGTCCTCGTTCTGTTTACCTGAAATCAGCAGGGACAGATGGCGGTCAAAAACAATTTTCTCGGAAATCTCCATTTTCCTCCGGTCTTCCATCTGCAGATAATACTGCTCCTTATAGTCCTCCAGAACACGGACCAGTTCTTCCTTCTGAACCGGTTTCAGTACATAATCAGCAACATCATATCTGATTGCCTTCTTGGCATATTCAAATTCATAGAAACCACTCAGTATAACGAATCTGAGATCCTTTGATATATGTTCCCTGGTATATTCTATCAACTTCAGTCCATCCATCTGAGGCATCTTGATATCTGTAATAATCAGATCGAACCTCTCCTGCTTCAACAGTTCAACTGCTTCACAGCCATTGGAGGCCTCTCCGCTGATCTCAAAACCGTATTGTTCCCAGTTAATTAAAATCTTGAGTCCCTGGCGGATGAAGGGCTCGTCGTCTACAATTAACACCTTAATCATCTGAGAATACCTCCTGTTCATTTTTTTTCTGTATCAGGTTATGATCCACATAGCTCAGAGGAATCCGAATCGTGATGTCGGTACCCTTTTCCAATTTGCTGTCAATTTCAAACACGATATTACCGTCACAATACATCTTAAGTCTCAGGAACGCATTCAGTATTCCCGTACTTTTGGATTCATTCAGCATTTTACTGTCGGCATGCTCCAGCATCCAGGTCAGCTTCTCCAACTTCTCCTTCTCGAAACCTCTGCCGTTATCCGAAATCTCAATAAACAGGTAATCTCTATTCTTAGTAATTGTCAGGGAGATAACTCCATCATTGACCGTAGTTTCAATTCCATGAATACAGGCGTTTTCTACAAACGTGCCGATTGCAAGCTTCGGGACCATGTATCGCTCACAGCCCTCCATAATATAATGGTAAAACTTAATCTTATCACCAAAACGGTATCTCTGAATATTGATATATTTCGCAACGAAATTCATCTCTTCTTCAATGGAAATAAGATCCGCGCCCCAGCTCATACTCTTACGGAAAAGGATAGCAAGCTCCCCTATGATATCCGCTGTTTCGTTCTCCCCCTTCAGTAGGCTCCGCATCCGTATCGTTTCCAGGGTATTGAACATAAAATGCGGATTCACCTGACTCTGGACCGCCTTTAGCTCTGCCTGTTTCTTGGATAACTCCAGTGCCTGTTTTTCGGCATTTCCCTTAAATACCACCTCGATCAGATTCTTAATTTTTCTTACCATTAAATTATAGCTTTGGATCAGCTTTCCGATTTCATCCTCTCCTTCTTTGAGACTGATTTCTTCAAACTGTTCCTTTTTTACCTTATCCATATAATTTGCTACGACGGTCAGCCGTTTACTGATAGAACTACCTACGAAATAAATCAGGAGTGACGGAATGATGACATTCATGACTAACAGCCATAGCAGACCCTTATATTCGATAATTACGGACCAGAAGGGAGTTTCTTCAGGTATAATCAGAATCTCCCACTGCTGATTGCCGGCTTTGAAGGTCTTTGACATTGTGACCTTCTCCTCATCAATCACTGAAACAGGCGTAAAGTCCCTCATGCTGCTTTCATTGGTAAGATTTGAAAACAAGACAAAATCATTGTTCCTGATATAGATCTTCGCATCGACCTTTTCATTCTGCACATCCCTTAGCATAAGGCTGTAATCAATATCAATTTTTAGGCATTTATCGATACCGACAGACCTAAAATGATCCAGATTCCTTATGATACTGATGGTTCTCGGCGTACCGCTTCCGGCGGAAAACCTTTTAGCAGGGTCAAAGTAAACATAAATAAAGATATTATTGCCACTGTTCTTATATTCCTTATACCACTGGGTATCCTTAATCAAAGAAGTCTTTGCGAACTTGCCGCCGCTAAGAATTGTTTCATTATCAGCATAGATCAGAATCTGATTCAATATACCGTTATTATAATTATAACTAAAGTTGTTATTTCTTGTTAACTTTATGTACTCATCATAATAGGACACGTTACTGTTATAGTTTTTATCCAGAAAATCATTGAGTGAACGATCGGTATAAAGATTATTCGTAAACCCGATACAGCCGTTGATCGTCTCTGTCAAGTTATACTCCACACGGTTCATAGTGTACTGCAGTTCCTGCTCCTGATCCCGCTTCGAGTTCAGGTTAACGGTGTTCATAATAATAGCATCTGTCAGAATGATCGGCAGAAAAACGCAAAATGCATAAATCAGAAGTAATTTATTCCTGATCTTCAGATTATTGAATGTAAATTTCATGGTTCCTACTCTCTCCCCTGTCATTCTATGACTGCTTGTCACAACATACATCTTAATTTTACACAATATCACAAATTATATCAAGCAATTCCTCTATAAGCCTAATATGTATTACTTCCAACAGCGGAAGAAAAAAACTCTGAATAAGAAAACAAGCAGCAGATTCCATTTCCTGATAGCTCAGAAATGCTCTGCTGCCTGATTCTTCCTCTCTTCTTTAGCGGAAGGCCTATGTTAACTGTTCCTGTTATCGGGCTTTCCTTCTCGTGAAATGACTTTACCCAAATCCGAAGCTCTGTTATCGGTTTTTCCGGTATGTCTTCTTTCCTTCTCCTTCCGATACTTCTGATTCGATTGCTTGCTCATAAATTCACATCCTTAATTTGATATAAATATAGTAACTATTCAGTTGACTCCGAGAAAATAGCATAAAATACATGCTTAGCAGAATTTCGAGTCTTCTCAGCGTAAAGCATGCATACGCATGCTTCAACTATGCGTTTCTCAGCATATTTTGTAGTGCATAAGCGCATAAATGCGATATAATTTATTATAACCGCAGGTGAACGAAATATTCCGATTTAGCTTTATGAAAGGTCACTTGATAAGTCACTCTAAATTGTTCCGAGATTGACATAAAATTGAACCAAATTGTTAACAAAATGTCTTTATTCTATCCATATTTTGAACATAAATAACGTTTATACTATAAACAGAAAGTGATTATAAGAATTTTTCACTCTCCTCCTCCCTACTTTATAGATAGAAAGAGAGGGTGCTTGAGCATAACGCGTCAAGCACCCTTATTCTTTTGTCAGGATATTCATTCATAGACCAGCCACAGGACAAATAATTTACAGCTGATAATCTTTATTAATAATTTATAATACCTTCACAATCTCGTCACATATTCCTTATATAATTAACTCATAGACAGTGTTAAAACACTTTCTACTCCCACCCTATTATATGCGAAGGTATACTTCACCCTAAGTTGTATACCAGAAGAACCCGTCCTATGGACGGGTTCTTTTTTGTAAAACCGATCGCTTACTTCTGATCTTCCATAGCATCGGATTTTTCTTCTTTCTCCTCGGACAGCTTTGTAATACGAACCTGTTCAATCATCTTATTCTTTGTTTCCATAATTTCAAACCGGTATCCTTCAAACTCAAGTGTTTCATTCTCACCATCCATGGGGATTCGGTCCAGAATTGAGATCAGTAAGCCGTTTAGGGTATCAAAATCCTCCTGGTTAAGCGAAATATCCAGCTCATCTTCCAGCTCATCTAGGCTGATTGCTCCTTTTACAATACAGCTTCCGTCCTCAACACAGAGAATCATTCTCTCCTCTTCATCATATTCATCCTGGATATTACCTACAATCTCCTCAAGGAAATCTTCCATAGCAACTAATCCAGCTGTTTGTCCGTATTCATCGATTACGATTGCCATATGGATATTCTTTCTCTGCATGTCATGGAAAAGGATATTGATATTCTGCGTGTCAGGCACAAAGTAGGGTTCTCTTGCTATTTCACTCAGAGGCTTATTCTTCATATCCTCAGATATGTAAGCGCCGATGACATCCTTCAGGTGAAGGATTCCGATAATATTATCACGGTTGCCTTCATACAGCGGATACCTGGAGTAGTTCTCCGACAGCATGAATCGCAGGGCTTCTTCTAATGACATTTCTGAATTAACCGCCACAATCCGCTTCTTATGGGTCATGATATCCTGGGCTTCCTTCTCATCCAGTTCAATGATGTTCGAGATCATTTCCGCTTCACCGGCATCGAAAACCCCTTGCTCCTGTCCCTCATTTACCATGGAGATAATCGCTTCTTCCGTTACATTATCAAATAGCTCTGACGGCTTGACTCCAAAGACAAACAGGAGGGCTCCCATGGTTTTTTCCAGGATCCACGCGAAGGGCTTCAGGAAAAAGCTTAAGAGCTTCACTATCCATAGGGTATGGCAGGATAAGGTCTCAGCATGCTTTGCGGCAATCTTCTCCGGCAAAACGGTTCCGAATAAAGTTATAACCATAACCAGCAAAAACGTGAATATAAGGTAGTATGCAGGTTTCAAAAGACCCATATCCAGATTGATGTTTAGGTTCTGTAGGTTCTCTTCGAATCTGACCATAAAGTGGGATGCATAGATGCTCCCTATCAGAATACCTATAAAATTCAGCAATAACTGCAGAACATGGAAATACCTGTCCGGTTGATCCAGAAGCTTCAGCAGCGCTGCTGCCCTGCGGTCTCCCGCTTCTGCTTTCTTCTTAATACTGCTTTCATTGACATCATAGAATGCCATCTTCATTCCAGTTACCAGTGCCTGTGCTAAGATCAACACCAGTATCCAAATTACTCCCGCTATGGGACTGCCTTCGTCCATGGTAAAAAAATCTCCTTCTTTCTCAGGTTTTATCTGAAATATGTATCTAAAGCAAAACTGATGATGAGAGCTTTATCAATTTTCTTTAATACATCTCGGTCCAGGTGGCAGACCTTTTCCTTTAGTCTGGATTTATCAATTGTCCTTACCTGTTCCAATAATATTACAGAATCCTTTACTATTCCATATTTATCAGCATCCAGCTCCACATGGGTGGGGAGCTTAGCTTTATTCATTTTTGATGTAATCGCTGCGCAGATGACTGTGGGGCTGTGCTTATTTCCGGTATCATTCTGGACAATCAGTACCGGTCTGACACCACCCTGCTCAGATCCGATGACTGGTCTTAAATCAGCATAGAAGATATCTCCTCTTTTTATTATCACTTTATCTCACACTCCAATTTCAGGCTATAAACTTATTATTGCCAATTTCTTCGTGTGTATTCCTTTATAAAGTGTTGTTTCCTAATGATCTGTGCCTAGGGTCGTGTAAACTCTTGGTATTCTCTTTCCAACATTGCACACCAGTTCATAAGGGAAGGAATGGGACCAGGCAGCCAGTTCCTCGACACTGATATAGGAATTCCCCTCTCTTCCGAGCAGAGTGACAAAATCTCCCTGCTTCACCCCATCGATGTCCGTTACATCTACCATAAACTGATCCATACAGATCCTGCCGATAATCGGTGCATACTGTCCATGGATGATGACCTTCCCAGTGTTGGACAGATTCCTGGAATAACCATCCGCATAACCGACCGGAATAGTTGCCACCTTCGTCTTTCTTCCGGTGACATAGGTTGCGCCATAGCTGATACCGACACCGGCCTCCACTTCCTTCACATAGATGACATGAGTGATCAGCTCCATTGCCGGAATGAGCTGCACCTCCGTACGGCTCACTTCCTCCGAAGGATAGATTCCGTAGGTAGCGATCCCACAACGGATCATATTCAGCTCCGCGCGCTTATGGTCAATCGCACCGGCGCTGTTTGAGGCATGCTTGATAGGTATACTGATACCTTCCCGCTCAAGAATATCGGTAAAATCAAGGAATCTCTGAAGCTGTCTTTCCGTACTGGACTTATCCGACTCGTCTGCTCTGGCAAAATGGGTAAACAATCCTTCTATCTGAATTCCATCCAATTGGGATATCTGTTTAATCTCCTTCACGCTTTCCGGAGAATCCGGATAGCCGATCCGGCTCATGCCGGTATCTATCTTGATATGAATCTTAGCCGGCCTGCCCTGTCTCACCGCTTCTGCAGAGAGGGCTTCCGCCATCTCATACTGGAATACAGTCTGAGTCACATCATAGGCAACAACCAGGCTATACTGCTCCTTTGGGGTGTAACCCAGAATCAGGATCGGCTTCGTGATTCCGGCAGCTCTAAGCTCGATTGCTTCTTCGATGATGGCAACTCCGTATGCATCGATCCATTCTTCATCCAAGGCCTTAGCAATCGGAACCGCACCATGGCCATAGGCATCTGCCTTAATAATCACCATCAGTTTAGTACCCTTATGTAATTTGTTTCTAACCTGCTTCAAATTGTGCCGGATGGCATTCAGATCCACCCTGGCTTCTACTCTATAATAATGATCTGCACTTTCATTCCATGAGATTAATTCTTTTTTCATTTCTGCAAGCCTTTCCAGGAGCAGCTCCTTAACTTTCAGTCTGATCCTTATTGTTTAAAACCTTATAAATTGACTCAATGATATCTCCAGCCATCAGAGAATAGGTTCCCTTCAATACGGCCGCTTCATCCCCGGCCAGTCCGTGAACATAGACTCCAAGACAGGCGGCATCATAGGCCGTCATCCCCTGTGCGATCAGGGCTGCGATGATGCCGGTCAGAACATCCCCGCTCCCGCCGGTGGCCATTCCGTTATTACCAGAGCTGTTGATATATAGCTTGCCGGCACCGGCAACCATGGTTCTGGCATCCTTCATGACATATATCAACTTACTATTATAAGAACAACGACGGGCAGTGTCAATGAGATTATCTGTTATAGAAGCCATAGGAATTCCAATCATTCTTGATAACTCCTTAAGGTGAGGGGTAAGAACCGTGCCCTCCTTAAATATCTGCTCCAGCCTGATCAGACGGTCCTCCGATGAGCTTATGCCTTCCCGATCCAAACCCTCGGCTATCAGATTTAGGGCATCCGCATCGGCAATGACAGGTACAGCCGAATGCTTTAGCACAAGATTTATAAGCTCTTCAGCTCTCTTAGACTTTCCAAGTCCGGGGCCGATAACGATGGCGGAAGCCCACCCGATGGATGTTTTTATATCATTGATACACTCCTCCATGCCTAAGTCATTCGAATCATAGGCGGCGAATAATGCTTCCGGTAACAAGGACTGAAGCACGATCCTATTATCAGAAGCCGTAAGCACCTTAACTAATCCGGCTCCGCAGCGATAGGCTGCCTTGGCCGACAGGTAGGCTGCACCACCCATCCCTTTGCTGCCCGCTATGACAAGTACCCTTCCGTAGGTCCCCTTATTACTGTAGGCGGATCTGGCAGGAAGTTTGCTCAGATCCTCCCTGTCATAATAAAAGGCATCCGGCATATTGTGTCGCAGAGCCTCCTTGGGAAACCCGATATCTGCCACCGTGATCTCTCCGGCACAGTCTGCTCCGGGATACAACAGGAGTCCCTGCTTCATATATCCGAATGTTACTGTATAATCAGCCCGGACGGCGATATTCATGATTTTGCCTGTATCTGAGGAGATACCGGATGGAATATCAATTGCATATACAATGCTGTCGCTGTGGTTAATGCTATTGATTACAGCCTTATATTGCCCTTCCACTGGCCTTGACAGGCCCACCCCAAAAATTGCATCGACTATAATATTATATTCATCGGGCTTGTAGTTGTTTTCAACTGTTAACCCCAAATTCTCAGCAATCTCAGTCTGTAACCTCATCTGGCTGCTGAATGACTTTTCATCGCATACAAAAAGAAGCGCAACCCGGTAGCCCTGTTGGAACAGGATTCTACCGGCTGCAACTCCGTCGCCGCCATTATTTCCGGGACCGCACACTACTAAAATCCGGTCCTCTTTGTGGATTTTCTTCTTCATGATCCTAACAGTTTCCAGTGCAGCCCGCTCCATCAGAACAAGCGCCGGCAGCTTAACCTTCTCGACCGTATAATCATCTATACCTTTCATCCCTTCCGAGTTAACTGCGTACTTCATGTTATGCCTTCTCTCCTATCACAAATGCACTTGCATAATCCTTCGTATTCGATATGGATACATGGATCGCTGTAATCCCCTGTGCTTTTGCGAGCTCCTGTGCTTTCCCATAAAGATTCACATAGGGCTTTCCGTTCGCCTCCCTGAGCACCTCGATCTCTATCAGAGATATTCCTGTAAAGCCTGTGCCAAACATCTTGGCTACCGCTTCCTTCACCGCAAAATTATCTGCCGCCTTACTCCTATCATACTCAAATAAATCAATCTCAGCCTGGGTAAAGCTTCTCCGCAGAAAGTTTTCCTTCTCACATGCCTTTATTACCCTGCTAATTTCTATTAGATCCAGGCCGATTCCGGTAATCATGCTATCCCCCAGTCCCATACTTGCCGATCGGATTCGTTACTTCCGATCCTCCACAGGTTTATTTTCACGATCAAAGGCCTCCATCAGCCCTGCCCCCATGATATCATGCATGTATGTATAGATTAACTTATTTCTGGCCTCCATATCCTGCTTGGTCAGAATCTTCAGCTTAAGATCCTCTCTCATCTTTGCTATCCAGCCTGCTATCTCGGAAATGGCTTGCTTATTTTCATTTAGCTGCTCATTCCAGATTTTCATGCTCTCTGCCATTAAAAGCTCATTCATTTCCTTAATCTGATAAGGAAGATCTGCCAAGTCATCCATCGACTTCTCTATCTTTTCATTCAATTCCTTGATATACTGTTTATTCCTATCCAGTTTCTTTTCCTTGGCCTTGCCAATCAGATCCGTGCCGATATCCATGTTCACAACAATGTCTTTGATCAGGCTGTTCTTCAACTTCTTCATATCCTTGATGTCATTTACCATCTTGCCCTGCTTCTTCAGGAGATTGTTGACGTTCTGCTCCAACTCCTTAATCCTGGGAGTCTTCACTTCCTCCGGAAAAAGCTCATGCCAGCGGGTATCCAGTGTAAGAATGGGAAGCTTCTTATTCTTAACAACAGAATCAAAATCAATGTTCTTTCCTCTTTTGCCCATACCAAATCAACCGGCCTTTCCAGGGATCTCATTCCTCGTTCTCGGGGATATCCTTCATTGATAAACGGTATGATAGCTTCATCAGACTTTCAGCCAGATGAACATTCTCCACCGTGATGTTCTTCGGAAGATTTAAGTCCGTTGGTGCAAAATTCCATATACCCTTAATCCCCCACTTAACCAAATCGGCGGCCAACTGGGGAGCTTTTGTCTTAGGTACTGTAATCGCTGCGATATCAACCGGATTAGAACGGATGAACTCCTCCAGATTATCAATCAGCTGAACCTCCACTCCTCGGATCGAAATTCCGATCAGCCTGGGATTTACATCAAAAATACCGCTGATATAGAAACCTCTCCGCTCAAAGTCCACATAGTTAGCCAAAGCCTGTCCTAAATTACCTGCACCGATAATAATAACATTATATTTCTTATCCAGACCAAGAATTTTACCGATCTCAGAATGAAGATACTCTACATTATAGCCGTAACCCTGCTGGCCAAAACCACCGAAATTATTCAGGTCCTGTCTGATCTGCGATGCTGTTACCTTCATTTTCTCACTTAGTTCCTTAGAGGAGATACGGACAACGTCCTTCTCAAGTAAGTCTCCTAAGTAGCGGTAATACCTGGGTAACCTGTTAATCACTGCCTTGGAAATTTCTTTTTTATTCAATGGCTTTACCTCCTTTTCCTTACATACACTTTATCTTTATTATATTGAATTGTTAATAATAAGTCAATCAGTCTTTCCTGTGATATTACCCGTGCAGTAAATCAACCGTACGGGTAAATGCTCCCATTTTCACAGGGGATGCGGTCAGTGCCGAAAACATGCTCTATTTTCGTGAATTTTAAGCATGCTAGTTCGCTCGAAAATAGGCTAATCGTTTTCGGTATCTTCCCGCACCCCCTATGAATGGACGCATTTACCCTGTCTGTGAACAGTTGGAGTATGCTTTTTGGTATGTCATTCTAGCAATAATCCGAGTAACTCCCAGTGTTGGATTGAAAATTTATCAGGTAAATATATGGATTCCTATTATCTCAGCTTTCTTTCGTGTTATTCTCGACAATTAGGACTAACTTCCTTTACTTGATGGACAGCTTATGCTAAAATATATTCGCTTTGTATTATTAGGGTAAAGCGAATTAAAATCAATTCACTTGGGAAGAACTTCGGAGTTCGCTTGTGCTCACTCCTGGTTCTTCCAGGTTTTAATTAATCGGAGGTTCGTATGATTTTAGCGGTTCAAAATATAAATAAATCCTTCGGGACAGATCAGATATTGAATGCTGTCTCTTTCCATATCAATGAAAGGGAGAAAGCTGCGATCGTCGGGCTGAACGGAGCCGGAAAATCCACCCTGCTTAAAATCATTATTGGTGAGCTGCCTGCCGACGAAGGCGAGGTTATTCTCTCCAAGGGGAGCTCGGTAGGGTACCTGGCCCAGCACCAGAATCTCGCGTCGGAACATTCCATCTATGAGGAAATGTTAACTGTAAAACAGGATATTATCCAACTGGATGAAAAAATAAGATTTCTTGAACATGAAATGAAGCATGTTTCAGGTACTGAGCTAGATCAGATGCTGAATACCTATACCCGTCTGACACATGAATTTGAGGTGAAGAACGGCTATGCGTACCGGAGTGAGGTAATCGGTATCCTGAAAGGCTTAGGCTTCAGTGAGGAAGAGTTCGATAAGAAGGTCAACCAACTGTCCGGAGGACAGAAAACCAGAATTGCCCTGGGTAAGCTGCTGTTATCGAAGCCGGATCTTATCCTCCTTGACGAGCCGACCAACCATCTGGACCTGATCTCCATCTCATGGCTGGAAACCTTCCTGTTAAATTATAACGGAGCCGTGGTTGTGGTAGCCCATGACCGATACTTCCTGG
>JAEZHX010000138.1 GCA_023436765.1 Bacillota bacterium | reverse complement strand
CAAGACCTCTTACATAGTCTCTGGTAACACCATATTTTACAGCTCTCATTCCTCCGGCATTGGTACTGATGTTGCCACCGATGGTAGCTGATTTCTCGCCCGGATCCGGAGGATAGAACAGGTCTCTCTCCTGAACATAAGCGGAAAGCTCCATTAAGAGTACACCGGGCTGTACTGTAATGGTAAGGTTCTCCTCGTCCAGCTCTAAAATCAAGTTCATCAGTGTGGTATCGATCATGATACCGTTCTCCATCGCTACGGAGGAGCCTACCAGTCCGGTTCCCGAACCACGGGGAGTTACGGGGATATTATGCTCATAAGCATATTTCATGATATTAGACACTTCTTCAGTAGATGTAACCTTTACTACAACATCGGGGAAGCTGACGGTATCGCTTAACTCGTCATGGCTGTATTCCTCATTGATGTTCTCAGCAAAGAGAACTCTCTCTTTATCACCGATCATACCGAGGATATAGTCAATATCCATCTGATCTAATTTCTTATAATTCATATCGTTCATACTTTCCTCCATTTCCGCATCTGAAGCTTGTGCCAGGTGTGCTCTTTACAATATCGTTACGCAGGCATAAACTTCTTAGGGATTCATACTATCTGCACAGGTTCAAGTTCTTCCTTCAACCTGCTGTCCACTGGAATTTAAGCGATTGCTTTACCTGACTTGATCTGAGCGATCAGGTTGGGGATAATCTCATAAAGGTCTCCGACAATTCCATAATGCGCTGTCTTGAAGATCGGTGCATTCTCATCCTTGTTAATCGCGATGATCTGCTCTGAGTTATTCATACCGGCTGTAAACTGTACGGAACCGGATACGCCGCAGGTGATGATCAGCTTCGGTCTTACCGTTCTGCCGCTTAAGCCAACCTGGCGCTTTGCTTCCAGCCAACCGGCTTCCATCACCGGTCTGGTGCAGGCAAGCTGTCCGCCCAATAACTCTGCAAGCTCCTGAAGTAATGTCAGATCCTCTTCCTTCTTCACTCCGCGGCCTGCTACGACTAATACATCACTGGCTTCGATAAACTGCTGCTTCTCCTTCGCGATGATGTCCAGTACCTCAACCTTGCTGGAAAGCAACTCCTCAGCGATTCCACATGACACGATTTCACCGGATTCGTTAGCATTTCTGGCCGGCGCATCCATCACCTTATAGCGTACGGTAGCCATCTGAGGTCTGTTGTTCGGAGTCATGATCTGTGCCATGATGTTACCGCCGAAAGCAGGACGGATCTGAACCAGATCGGAATTTTCTTTCATATCAAGTACGGTACAGTCCGCGGTCAGACCGGTCCTTAATCTGGCAGCCAGACGGGGGGCCAGCTGGCGTCCCACAGGAGTAGCTCCTACTAAGATGGAAGCAGGTTTCACATTGTTCACGAAGTCCTCGAAAACTGCCGTATAGGGTTCCATCTTGAAACGGTCCAACTTCTCGTTGTCATAAACGAATACCTTATCTACATTGTAGTGAAGCAGCTCATGGCACTGTTCCATGATATTACTTCCCATCATAATTGCATAAACCGGATGATTAATCTTATCTGCAAGTTCTCTTGCCTTACCGATCAGCTCATAGGTCACCGGATGAACCTCTCCGTCGATGTGGTCCACATAGACTGCAACACCCTTCCAGAGGCTCTTATCCACAGTTTCCTTAACCATATCCTCTACGTATTCTACAGCTCCCTTCGGGCCCTTCTTAACGCAGATCTTACACATCTTGCATGCTGAATTTATATTAAGCTTGCCATCCTTCTCTTCCATCGCATTAAACGGACAGATCGTAATCATATCCTGGATATTGCCGACTAGAGACTGGTTAATAACCAACTTTGCCATGTTCTATTACCTCCTATGCAAATTTTAATTCCTTAAGCTTGTCAACGAGCTTGTCCGTCATTTCATCCGCTGTTCCATTCCATATCTCTCTATGGGAATTTGCTTGCGGAGGGAAGATTCTTTCTACCTGAGTGGGAGAACCATTCAGTCCATAGTTCATCTCATCCTTATCCTCCATGTCATTTAAGGTGAGAACAACAATTTCCTTATCCTTGGTCTGCTGCTTCTTTACAAAGGAAGGAAGTCTCGGCATGAAGATGTCCTTATCCACCGCTAAGAGGCAGGGAAGCTGTATCTTCGCAATTTCAATATCGTGAGCCATATCCATCTCTACTACCATGGTTTCTTCTGTTACCTCGGAAATCTTGGAAACATTGGATACACAGGGAATGTCAAGCCACTCAGAAATCTCCGGTCCTACCTGAGCGGTATCTCCGTCCGTCGTCTGCTTACCGCAGAGGATCAGGTCAAAATTACCTAATTTTCTAATTCCCTGGGAAAGGGCATAGCTGGTTGCGAGTACGTCCGCACCACCGAATTTGCGGTCGGAAATCAATGCCCCGTTATCAACTCCCATCGCAAAGGCTTCACGTATGATACCTGCTGCCTGTCCGGGTCCCATGGTAACTACTGTGATGCTTCCTCCCTGCTTCTCCTTGAGGCGGAGTGCAGTTTCAATCGCGTATAAATCGTATGGATTCATCTTGGATTCCACACCGTTTCTTTTTAAAACTCCGGTAACCGGATCTACTTCTACCTTATTGGTATCCGGAACCTGCTTGATGCATACTAAAATATTCATGTTAATCCTCCTCATTGCCCAAGAATTCGCTTTGTGTATTCTTTACCTGCGAATTGGGGCATCAGCATAATTGCATAGTGAATTGTGACGGACTGTTAAGTTACTGTATACTTACCGGAGTTAACCCGGTTTCTCAGTTATCCGAGAATTCTGGAGCCAACGAAGGTAATGATACCTACGATGACGATAAACAGAACGAAATATTTGATCGTACCCTTTAGGAGGTCGCCCTCTTTGCCCTGCAGGCTTACAGAAGCAACAGCAACCGCAATACTCTGGGGAGAGATCATCTTCGCACAAATGGCGCCGGCCGTATTGGAGGCTGCGATCCATGCCTGGTTTAAATCAAGGGCAATGGAGGTTTCCTTCTGTAGTCCGCCGAACAGTACGCTGGCGGAGGTTCCGCTTCCTGTTACGAAGGTACCGATACCTCCGAGGAACGGAGCAAAGAGCGGATAGAAGGAGCCTGTTACTGTTACAAACATTAATGCGATGGAATTGATCATTCCGCTGTAGCCCATCAGCTTCGCCATACCCATGATGGAGATGATGGTTACGATCGTCTTTAACATCTGGAGAATGGTCTTCCAGAATACCTTAAGCATCTCTGATAATTTAGCACCCTGGATCGCACCGCCAATCAAGGCTGCGAGGATGATCCAAAGTCCCGGAGTTGCCAGCCAGGAGAAGACATAGGGTGCTGCGCCCTCTCCGTTATAGATATGCACTGAAGTCTTCACGGTTGCCAGCAGAGTGTTTAAAGGTGCAATCAGCTTAGAGGTTCCTAGCAGGAAGATGAAAATGAGGATGAACGGGCTCCAGGCCTTTATTGCCTGCTTGCCTGTTATCTTCTCTTTCTTCGCATTCTTCTCATCCTTCACCTCCAGAAGGAACTCAGGATCGATTTCCTTCTTTCCGAATGCCTTGGAAGCAAGGATCGTACAGAACATCGAGCATACGGAACCGATTACTGCGGCAAGCTCTGCTCCCAGATATCTTGCTACCAGATATTCCGGTACCAGGAAGGAGAGGCCGGAGATCAGGGTAATCAAACCGACTCCCTTAAAGACTCTCTTTGATTTGCCTGTCAGCATCACCAGTACGAAGGGTGTCAGAAGGATCAGCGGAGCCAGGATCATTACAGTGTTTGTGGATAAGCCGATCACATCCAGACCGGTGATCTTCGCCAGGGTCGTGGTAGGAATACCGATGGAACCGAAGGCTGTCGGTGTTGCATTGGCAACCAGACACACAATAGCAGAAAATACAGGGTTAAATCCTAAACCCCAAAGGATACTGGCCGGAATTGCAACTGCTGTACCAAAACCCGCCATGCCTTCCATGAAGCCGCCGAAGCCCCATGCTATAATCAATACAAGAACTCTTTTATCTTGCGTCACACTTGCCAGCATCTTTTTGATCGTTTCCATACTCTTCGTATGTACACATACGTTATAAGCGAAAATGGCTGCGATAATAACGATGATGATCGGCCAGAGTCCTAATGCGGCACCCTCCAGTACAGCGGTAACGCTGTTAAGCAGAGGCATCTTCCAGACAAATACTGCGAGTATATAGGAAATCACCAATGCAATCACGCAGGCTTTAAAACCGGGTATCTTAAGAAATGTCAGCGCGATGATCAGCCAGATAATCGGCAGTAATGCTAATACGAATGCCAAAGTCATGTTCATGTTTAGTCCCCTTTCATTAAGACCTTTATCAAATTGGTACTACCATTTATTATGGTAAAAAATTGTGTTGCACAACAGGAAGTCATGCAACACTTCCGGCCCTTGAATACCCCTTAACAGGTTAAGTTCCCTTTGACGGACACTGTTCATGTCGGGACTTAATATCTGCGTAATTGGTAGGACCACTTTGTAATTCAATTATATTCTCTGCTATTTATAATGTCAACAAACGTCATTTTTTTCACAAATGGTTTGTGCACTTTTTACTTTTATTATAATGATTTTATTAGTTTATCTTCATTTTCCCGCAACTTTTCGTCAATTATACCAAAATGTTTGTTAATTGCGTAGTAAGCCAATTGTTTATCTCTTGTCACAATACTTTTCACCATTTCATTATGCGCTTCGTTTAGCCGTACTCTGCTATCATCGGTACTGAGGATCTCTCTTCTCAAATCTGCGATGAACTGATCCATCAGCTCGGACAGAGCCTGCAGGATATCTATGATCAGAATATTATGGGAAGCCAGTGCGATATTATAGTGAAGCTGCTTGTCCAGGATAATATTACTCTCTTCCTTCACATGCTCCAGCCGGGAGATAATTATCTTCAGCTGGGATATCTCTTCGTCGGAAATATTATCTATGGCAAGCATCATCGCCTGCATCTCCAGGGCGCGCCTCAGCTGGCTGATCTGCTGATAATC
>JAEZHX010000123.1 GCA_023436765.1 Bacillota bacterium | reverse complement strand
AGAGGTACGATATGACGGATAAAGTATTTGATAACAATCAAGTAAGTATTGCAGGAGAGGTAGTCAGTGAGTTTACATTCAGCCATGATGTATTTGGAGAAGGATTTTATGTTCTGGAGATTCTGGTAAATAGGCTCAGTAATTCCTATGACATGATCCCTGTCATGGTATCGGAAAGACTCATTGATGTAAAACAGGACTACAGAGGCAAATTTGCAGAGATATTAGGACAGTTCAGGTCCTATAACAGGCATGAGGAGAGCAAGAACAAGCTGGTATTGTCGGTATTCGCCAGGGAAATCAAAATAGTGGATGAGTTATCTGAGAATGCGAAGCCAAACCATATCTTCCTGGATGGCTTTGTATGTAAGCCCCCGATTTACAGGAAGACACCGCTCGGAAGAGAGATTGCAGACATCCTACTGGCAGTTAACCGCCCCTATGGTAAATCGGATTACATCCCCTGTATCAGCTGGGGAAGAAATGCAAGATTCGCCGAGAGCTTCGCAGTAGGCGGTCATGTTCAGATCTGGGGCAGAATCCAGAGCAGGGAGTATCAGAAGAAGCTCGGTGAAACTGATTTTGAAAAAAGGATTGCTTATGAGGTATCCGTAAGCAAGCTGGAGTATCTGGAGGAGTATTAAAGTTTATGGATTGATTAATGTTTCAAAAGGTGCTGCGCACATTTCCGAATACAATAGATTGCTATTGCAAGCAAGCTTGGATATCAATCTATGATATCCTAAAGCACCGTAGGTGCTTTTGAAATTTTAACCAAGCTTAATATATGGAAAGTCCCATATTCTAAGGTTTTACAGCTGTATGCCATCACCAAACCCTTCCACGTGAATAATATGGTATGGTAACCGGTAACACGGGCATTGCTCGTAGGCAGCTGAAAACCTTTGGAATATGGGATTTTTTTGCCTGGAAAATAATGATTGACAATGTAAAAGTCAGGTGTTAATATGAAGGTACGAATTTTGCGAAAAACATATTGCTTATGGTAGAGGAGCATTGTTTAAGAATAAACTGCCGGATATGTCAGACATAGAGGAACGCAGTTGAAAGGAAACGATGCCGAAGCGGTGATGAACCTGATACATTTCTGCTGGGCATATGGTTAAGAACCATATGACTGTCATCATGAATTTGATGGAGAGCTGCCTAAAGAATATTTTATACTGTCGGAGCATGTAGGATATCTTCATGTTACCCTTCAGTTATTCTTTAGTGTCGACTCCGGGTCGACTTTTTTTACGTTAAAATACTGAATGCAATGTCTTTTGCACGGGAAGTTCGTAGGATACCCGATAAATATAACAGGAGGTGGCTGGCCGCCTCTCAATAAAAATCTAGGAGGCAGAGTTATGGCAGTATTTAAGGGAGCAGGGGTTGCGATCGTAACACCGTTTACGGAAAACTATGAAGTGAATTATGAGAAACTTGGAGAACTGATAGAGTTTCAGATTGCAGAAGGAACGGACAGCATTATTATCTGCGGAACCACCGGAGAGGCTTCTACATTAACCCATGAAGAGCATCTGGAGTGCATCAGGTATACGGTAAATAAGGTAAATAAAAGAGTTCCAGTCATTGCAGGAACCGGATCAAATTGTACGGATACAGCAATTTATCTGTCAAAAGAGGCAGAGAGTTATGGGGCAGATGCGTTGCTCGTCGTTACTCCCTATTATAATAAGGCAACCCAAAAGGGACTGATCGGGCATTTTACTGCGATTGCAAATGCAGTTTCTCTTCCTATTATTATGTACAATGTACCCAGCCGTACCGGCTGCAATATCCTTCCACAGACCGTAGCAACTCTGGTAAAGACTGTGGATAATATCGTAGGAATTAAGGAGGCCAGTGGAAATATCGCACAGGTTGCAGAGATCATGCAGCTGTGCGGAAGTGATATCGATCTGTATTCCGGCTGTGATGAGATGGTAGTTCCTGTGTTATCCCTCGGCGGAGTCGGTGTCATCTCTGTCCTATCCAATATACTTCCGAAGCAGACTCACCAGATGGCAATGAAATATCTTGAGGGAGATGTGAAGGGAAGCTGTGAGCTGCAGTTACATTACCTGCCTTTAGTTAATGCACTTTTCTGCGAAGTAAATCCGATTCCGGTAAAGAAAGCGCTGAATCTGATGGGCTATCAGGTAGGACCCTTAAGGATGCCACTCACCGAGATGGAACCGGCGAACGCGGAACGCCTTCTGAATGCATTAAAATCCGTAGGATTGGTATGATAATGAACAATAAGGAATCCTACAGATTCCTATGAATGGAGGAAGCTTATGACAAATATCATTTTACGGGGTTGTAACGGTAAAATGGGACAGGTGATTACACAGATCGTAGATGAGGATGAGAATACCGTTATTGTGGCCGGCGTGGATGTCTCCTCGAGCAAACCGAATAAATATCCGGTATATCACAGCTTCAGGCAATGTAACGTTAAGGCAGATGTCATCATTGATTTTTCTGCTCCGGTGAATATAGGTGAGATGCTGGATTATGCGATCAGTCAGGGAATCGGAATTGTATTATGTACCACCGGCATCTCAAAGGAAGATCTGCTCCTCATCGATGAAGCAGCAAATGAAATCCCCATTCTCAGATCAGCCAATATGTCCATGGGAATTAACCTGCTCTTAAAACTGGTACAGGATGCAGCAAGAAATCTTGCTGAAGCAGGCTATGACATTGAAATTGTGGAACGTCATCATAACAAGAAGGTGGATGCGCCATCCGGAACGGCACTTGCTCTGGCCGATGCGATGAATGAAGTCCTGGGGAATGAATACGGCTACAAGTATGACCGTTCTGAAGACCGCTCTCCGAGAGGGAAGAAGGAGATTGGTTTCTCCTCCGTCCGGGGTGGGACTATCGTAGGGGAACATGAGGTGATCTTCGCAGGAATGGATGAAGTGATCGAAATTAAGCATTCAGCTTATTCCAAAGCGGTATTTGCCAAGGGAGCGGTACAGGCTGCAAAGTACCTTCCCGGAAAGCCTGCCGGAATGTATGGCATGAGTGATGTGGTTGGATAGAAACTATGTACTGATAGCACCTGAGGCACCGGTCAGCTCCGAAACCTCAGGTGTTTCTTTGCGTTTTTGGGTAAAATATTCTGTTTTGTTCACAAAATTTTCGTATTCTTATTGTATGATGGGTACAGTTGGTTCGGATTTACCATAAGGAGACAAAGCAGCTTGAAAAGGCAGGGGAGCAGAAGGGTGATTCCGGGCTTTTAGTTCGATAAAATGAAGGTAGGAGGAGACTAATTTGATTGAAGTAAGGAATTTAGTGAAGCGTTATGGTGATCATACGGCCGTGGACCATCTTTCCTTTACAGTGAACAAAGGACAGGTCCTAGGCTTCTTAGGTCCCAATGGAGCAGGGAAATCAACAACAATGAATATCATTACCGGTTATATCTCTGCCACGGAAGGAACAGTTACCATCAACGGATTGGATGTGTATGAGGAGCCGGAAGAGGTTAAAAAGATGATTGGTTATCTGCCGGAATTCCCTCCGCTCTATCCGGACATGACAGTGAAGGAATACCTGTATTTCGCCGCAGATATCAAGAAAGTTAAGAAGGCGGGGAAGGACAAGATGATTGCCGAGGCAATGGAGGCAACGAAGATTACTCCTGTGGCAAATCGACTGATTAAACATCTGTCCAAGGGCTATAAGCAGAGAGTAGGTCTGGCTCAAGCGATCCTGGGAGATCCGGAGCTGATTATTCTGGATGAGCCGACTGTTGGTCTTGATCCGAAGCAGATCATCGAAATCAGAGATCTGATCCGTAAGCTTAGCAAAAATCATACCATCATCCTGAGCTCCCATATCATGCAGGAGGTAAGCGCAGTCTGTGATACGATACTGATTATAGACCGCGGCAAACTGGTGGTAGCGGATACTCCTGAGAACCTGATCCGCCACTTCGGTAATACCGGGGACCTTAAGCTTACGGTAAAGGGAGATAAAGACATTGTTATCGAGGCACTGAATAAGCTTGAGGGAATTCATAGAATAGAGCAGACAGAGAGCTATGAAGCCGGCACGGTAGAACTGACCGTATTCTGTGATGAAAATAAGGATATTCGTGAGAAGATTTTCTATAAGCTGCATGAAGTCGGTACACCGCTGCTGGAAATGCAGACAATGCGCCTTACCCTGGAGGATATCTACCTGATGGCCACCAGGGATAAGAGATTCGAGCAGCTGGAGGAGCTGATGGAAGCAGACGCTGTTCCTGAGGAAGCGCTACAGAACGGAGAGGAGGAGAAAACTGATGCTGGCAATTTATAAGAAGGAGTTACGTACTTATTTTACCTCTATCATCGGATATGTCTTCATTGCTTTCTTTCTGATGATTATCGGTATATTCTTTTATCTGCAGAATTTATATTCCAGGCAGCCGAATTTTGAGTACACTTTATCCGGTATTACCTTTATCTTTATTCTGCTGATACCACTCATTACCATGCGGTTAATGGCGGAGGAGAACAGGCAGAAGACGGATCAGCTGCTATTTACATCCCCCTTAACAGCAAGCTCCATCGTCCTTGGCAAGTATCTGGCTGTTTTTACAGTATACGGATTCGTAATGGCAGTGACCAGCTTATATCCTATGATCATGAAGCAGTACGGTTATGTTCCGATGGCTTCCGCTTATGCTAGTATCTTAGGTTTTCTCATTCTTGGCGGGACTTATCTGGCCATCGGCCTGTTCATCTCCGCCCTTACGGAGAGCCAGGTAGTAGCAGCGGTTATCGCTTTCTTTGTATTCCTGATTACCCTGTTGATGGATATGATAGCACCGATATTACCCGTAGACAATAAGCTTTCCTTTATTGTCAGCATGGCTGCTGTTCTCGTGATATGCCTGATTCTGTATCAAATGATGCATAATTCTTTTGTAAGCGTAGTTATTGGCTTGGTGGGGGAGACTGCTCTCGTCATATTATTCCTCATGAATAGGGTCTTGTTTGACGGATTAATCGGTAAGGTTATGAAATGGCTATCCCTGATTTCCAGATATGATTCCTTCCAATACGGGATATTTGATCTGGCAGATATTATTTACTACATCAGTATCATCTTCTTGTTCTTATTTTTAACAGTACAAGTGATTAAGAAGAAGAGATGGAGCTAGGGAGGAGGAGAGAAGATGAACGAATTAAATAATCAGGATAATAATAAGATCGGAGTATTCGGTAAGCTAAGAACCTCCTTTTCCGGAAGGAAATTCAAGAGCGGGGCTTATACCTCAGTACTAACTGTCATTGTGCTGGTCATGCTGGTAGTGATTAACCTGATCATATCCAAAATGGATTTGAAGACTGACTTAAGTACAAACCAACTTTATACGCTGACACAGCCTACGAAGGATATTGTGAAGGGCATCAAGGATGATATTTCAATCTACTATCTGGTAGAGACAGGAAAAGAAACACAGGTTTTTAAAAGGATCGCAGATAAATATGAAAGCCTGTCAGAGCATATCAAGGTGGAACTAAAGGATCCGGTTCTATATCCGAAATTTGCTTCCCAGTATGTGGAGGATGAGATCAAGGCCAACAGCTTCCTGATCGTAAATCACAGTAATAATCGTGCAATGTATGTCGATTATGAGGATTTGCTGGTTTATGGAGATGAATTTAATTATGAAACCTTCAATTATGACTTAGTCGGTATTGATGTGGAGGGTAAGCTGACCTCCGCTATCCAGTATGTAACAACAGAGGACATTCCGGTCATCTATACCACCACCGGACATGAGGAGAAGGAAACCGGTCAAATTTTTGCATCTGCGCTGGAAAAGCAGAATGTGAAGGTTAAGACCACTCCAACCCTGACGATCTCAAGCATTCCCGAGGATTGTGATATCCTAATGATTAACTCACCGGAATCCGATTTTACTGCTGACGAGATTGATATGATTATGGAGTATATGGAAAATGGCGGTGATGTGGTACTTGTAGTGGACTATAATGCAACCAAGCTGGAAAACTTAAATACCCTAATTGAGTATTATGGAATGAAGCTGCAGGATGGCATCGTTATCGAAGGAGATTCGAGTAGGCATGCACAGAATAATCCTCATCTCATCATTCCCGAGGTGAAGCAGAATGCCATCACAGACACTGCGATACAGTATGGTAAATATGTAATCATGCCTTCCTCAATAGGCCTTCAGATTCTGGATAATACCAGAAGCTCCCTTAAGGTGGAACCGTTAATGGTTACCTCGGATAAGGCGTATGCGAAGGTTAATCTTGAAACGAGTACCTTTTCGAAGGAATTCGGAGACTATGACGGACCCTTCTACGTTGGACTTGCAGCAACCGATAGCTTTAAGGGCAACAGCACTAATCTGGTGGTATATTCCTCAGAGTTTACATTTGACGATTCGGCTTTAGAGGGCTTTGGAAACTATGAAATTCTGACAGGAACGATAAGCCATCTGGCCGGTGGTATTCAGCCAATCTCCGTGAAGACCAGGAGTCTAACAGTGGATCCGCTGACACTTACCCAAAAACAGGCAAATTCCTGGGGTATCATCACAGCTGTTATCCTGCCCCTCCTTATTCTGGCCGGCGGAGTAGTCATCAGTTATAGAAGGAGGAAGCGTTAATGTCAAGAAGGAAGAGGAAGAATGCGATTACATTATTCTCGCTTCTGCTTGCTACCGCAGCATTAATTGTCTTTTACCTCTGGTATTCCGGCAGAGATCAGGAGTCCGGGAAGAAGGCTCAGGAGCAGCAGGACAGTGCACAGGAGGCGGAGGAAAATACGAATCCCGATTCTGCTACTAACCTTGAATTGGCGAAGATGGATACCTCACTGATTGATTCCCTCCGTCTGGTCAATCAGAATGCTGATCTTAAGCTGACCCTGGAGGAAGCCGTATGGAAATCTGAAGCTGAACCGGATAGGCCGATCAATCAGGAGAAAGTCGTTGATCTGCTGAGTCTGGCGGCGGTTGTTAATGCAAAGCAGCTGATTATGGAGAAACCTGCGGATCCGGCGGAGTATGGACTTGCAGAGCCGGCGATTTACTTTGAAGCGGTGCAATCGGATGGGAAAGCGCTGCGACTTAATATCGGAGACAAAGCGATTACCGGGGACGGTTATTACGCCCAGGTAAATGACAGTGATACCGTATATCTCCTTGATACCTCCTATGGAACAAGAATGGCTTACAGTGATCTTGATATGACGGTCATAGAAAATACGCCGGTAATTACTGCGGAGAGTATTCAGCATATCCTCGTCGAGAAGAAGGACGGGAATAACTTTGAACTGCTTTATGATAAGGATAATACAGCGGATAAAACCGGTTCAGGAATGTTTCCCTGGGTAGTGCTTCAACCCTATGAAGAAGGATATTCCGCCGATGGTACTAAGGTATCGGAGCTGCTGACGAATTATACAAGCCTTGAATACGTTCAAAACATAGATTATGCAGGTAAGGAGCCAGAGAAATACGGCTTGGAGGAGCCTTTAGCGGCAATCACCATCGGCTACTATGAAACCCGCACAGAGCCCCTGGATAAACCGGAAACCGACCCGAATACGGGGGAGGAGATTACAGAAAAGACCTATACGGAGGATAAGAGCTATAAACTCTATGTCGGTAATAGCGATGGTGGAGAGAATTATTATGTAAGACCGGAGGACAGCAGCAGTGTATATACGATGAAAGCAGAAGCCGTAGATAAAATGCTGCAGACGGAACCCTTCAGCGTTCTCTCCTCCTTTATCATCATTCCTAATATAGAAACCGTAAATAAGGCAACGATCAACATCGACGGCCAGCCCTATACCATGGAGATCAAGAGAGAAACCGCGAAGGATGAGACCGGTCAAGAAATCACTAAAGCAACCTATTACTATAACGGCAAAACAGTTGAAGAGCAGGTCTTTAAGGATGTCTACCAGATTATGATTGGGGCAGGCTATGATAAAGAGATTGGTGAGCCGGTAAAGGAAGAGGACTTTAGGCCAACCCTGTCCATTACCTATCACCTGACGAACGGGAATACCTTAACCTCCTCCTACATGCCTTACAATGAGAACTTCTATATCGTAAGAACCCAGGATAATCCGATTCGGTTCTACTCGGATAAGAGGGAGATCGAGGACATCATTACTACAATCAAGGAATTCAAAGGATCGGAATAATATTTCCGGGAATAGGCTGTTTCATAATATAAAACCAAGGGGCTGTTTCACAATGAGCGTTAAGCCATTAAGAAACAGCCCTGTTTTATTCTGTAATGACCTGATCCGGATTAACCTTTATGGTCTCACTCTTCCCGGGTAAGTGGAACGTTCTTGTTGATTTTGCTAAGGGTGGAGGATACCTCGAGATCATTTGAGTTGAATATTGATTTCACCAGGCCGGTGTCCTTCGCATAATAATCCTTGGTAATGCTATCCTCCCCTTCGGTGGTAACCTCAAGTGCCCGGTATTTCCCGGTAGGGGTATCAATCGGTACATCCACAGCAGTGATCGTCCTTTTTCTTCCATCAGGAAGTGTCCATTCGGTTCCCGGAATGAGCGGCTCCATCAGGAGAATTTCAGTTTCTCCCTCTGTTTCGGTATCCAGTAAATTATCACGGTAATAAGCTTCGCTCTCGATTCGGATAACAGACAGCTTACCATCCTTAAACTCCAGAACTCTGACAGTTTCGGTTCCGCCATTATTCGTTCTGGTCTGCAGTCTCCCTGTAGCCTGATCGAGATAATCCACGTAGACCGTGAAGGAAGCGTATTCATTGCCGCTGCCTTCATATACGTATTCCGTGTCAGCTTTAAGCGGATAAAAATCCTGACTGACCAATAAGTCTACCGGTCCGCCGTCTTTGGTTTCTTCAACATTCTGACCATCGGTTTTGGTATCATCAAGCTCCGCCCCGTCTTCTTTTATATCGTCCGCAGGAGAAGTAACGGATGGCCCGGGAGTCTTGTCCGACTGATCTGCAGCCTCATTCGCTTTATCGCCTGCGTTACAGGCAGCAGCCATCGCCATACAGGTCAGGCTGATTAAAAATATAATTAACTTCTTCATAGGCACCTCTTATCAAAGCTATTGTTCACTTGATTACATGGATTAGACGATTGTTAGACCAAAATTGTTCCAGCCTCCAAGCCTCATCTACATTATAATACTTCCCGGAAGCTATTAAATTACACCTCCGATTATCATAGAACAGAGCCTGCTCTGGTACAATTTTGGTATCGGAATAAACTTGTACGAATATTACGTTCATTGACATAATATATTAGCATATGGGATAATCAAACTAAGTCAGAGCCGAGCCCCGGAATAGGAGAGACATTATGAGTATGGGTATCAAGAAGAAACTAATTTTAATGGGAGTCTGTATCGTAATCATACTGGTAATCCTGACCGTGAACATTATACGAAAAATGAAATTGGAGGATGGACCTGAACAGGTGGAGGTTAAGGAAAATGTCATAACCAGGGCAGAGGCATATCGCCTGCTCAGCTTTCTGGAATATGACAGAGCAGATCGTGAGACCTTACCGAAGGGGATTACTTATCGGGATTCCTCTATGTCCGGTTGGTATGATACCTATGTAAACGCTGCCTGGAAGATGGGCCTTATCGAGAATGAGGTGCAGCTAAACCCGAATGAGGCTCTGACCTATGGCGACTGTAAAGAATTATTTGATAAGCTGATTTTGTCCAAACCTGTCTATCAGGGAGTCTACGCAGGACTTTCCTTTGCCTTTATTAAGGCAGAAGAGGACATGTTAATCAAGGATTTTCTGGAGCTTTATGAGGCGGCTCTGCTGAAGCTGCCCGCTGAGGAAGGAATCAAGGAAAAGACCATATTCGTCCTGGCAAGGGAGGTCTCTGAGGATGGTAAGGATAGAATTGTTACGGATAACGAGAGGTATTATTATGAGAACTCTAAGGACTACGGAGCACTCATCGAAGAGCTTAAGGCAGCGGGTATAACCCCTTCAGCTAAAGGTGCAGGTAATACCGTCGGTAGTGAAGATAAGGATATCGCGCTGAGCATAACACCGACTGAAGCAGCCGGTCAGAAAACGGTTAATGGCGAAGAGGCAGAACAAGCCCCGGGGCGAGCACCTAACTCTTATAACAGCCTGACAGGAAAGGACTATGAGGAGAAATATATTAATCAGGGCTTAAAGGCTCTAGTCCGTGGACAGGAGATCATCTATATCAGAGGAATTGTATCGGAAGGTATGATTCTACATAATGTCTGGATTAAACAGGGACAAGACCTTCTGGTGGATATCTTTGTTAACGGAATCAACAAAGCGTTTCCCGCGAAGAACCGTTTATCAGCCAGTATCGGGCAGGTAGTTGGTGATATTACCATTGAAAACGGGAGAGTGGTCGGGATCAGTGTCAAGCCGGATGTAATCCGTGGTAAGGTTCTGGTATCCGGCAAGGATTTCATTGAGGTAGAGGGGTATGGTAAGGTGCCTCTGGAGGAAGATTATAAGATATATAAGATATATGGTGAGCTCTCTATGGAGCAGACGAACAGTATCCTCGTCGGATATGAGGCCACAGATTTCGTTGTGTCCGGCGGTAAAATCAGCGCTGCCCTGATCAAGGAGGGCATCAAAGCGGAGAATATTCGGGTACTGCTGAATACCACAGGGTATCAAAGCATCTATCATGATAAGGTAGAACTCACCTGTACAACGGACTATATAATTCGAAACGAGGATGGAGAAACCTCCTATCAGGCGGGAGAAATCGTGAGTGTGGAACCCGGCTCCACTATGCTGTCCTCCGGCAGAATTACCATAAAGCCCGCTGCAGAGAACGGTAAGATCAAGCTCTTATCTATAGAACGGTCCACCGGGAACCCAAAATACAGAGGGACCATCGAGATTTCAGAGGGTGAGAAAGGGCTCCTTGTGGTAAATGAGCTTCCCATGGAGGAATATCTGTATGCCGTAATCCCCAGTGAAATGCCGACCTATTATGGATTGGAGCCCCTCAAGGTGCAGGCAGTATGTGCCAGAAGCTACGCTTATCGCCATCTTCTGGCCAATAGCTTAAGCAATTATGGCGCCCATGTGGATGACAGTGTATCCTATCAGGTATATAATAATATTGAAGAGAATGAGGACTCTATCCTGGCAGTGAAGGATACCTACGGCAAGGTTGCGAAATATAACGGAGAGGTAATTACGGCTTATTATTTCTCTACCTCCTGTGGACATACCACGAATGTAGAGGATGTCTGGGCAAATGGGACCCACACACCTTATCTGACCGGCAGACTGATGGAGGTGGAAGAGGACTCTGAAGGGGTTACAGCTCAGTCCGAGGAAAGCCGGATATATCAGGATCTATCCAAAGAAGAGAATTTTAGAAGCTTTATCAATGACAGAGAATTTGCTACCTATGACAGCGGCTTTAACTGGTATCGCTGGCATGTGACCTTGGATGCTGAGGATATTAAGGAGACACTTGATCAGAAGCTGTCAGGTCGTTATACAGCGAATCCGGAGTTGATTCTGACACTGACGAAGGGCAGTGTGAAGAAGGGAGATGCTGTTTTTGAAAGCATTCCGGTGGATACCGTGGGCGACATCGTGGATATCTCAGTGACCAAGCGGGAAACCGGTGGAATTATCTACGAGCTGATGATCACGGGAACGAAGAATACCATCCTGGTCAGCACAGAGTACAACATACGTGTCCTTCTCTCACCCTATCATTCCACCGTCTACCGCCTGGATGAAACTGGGGTGGATGAGTTAAGCCTTTTACCCAGCGCATTCTTTTTCGTTGATACGGAAAAGGATGGCAAGAAGCTTTCGAAGGTAACTCTGACAGGTGGGGGCTACGGGCATGGAGTAGGAATGAGCCAGAACGGTGTAAAATCTCTTGCGGATGCGGGAAAGAATTATGAGGAGATCGTCCGGTACTTCTATCAGGACACGGAGTTGGGTTTTATCTATGAATAATGCTTTCCTCGGAGGGGGTCCGGTATAATTTCCGGATTCTCTCCATTTGGGCCTTATTTTCTAAGATAAGATTGAGCTCTGCACCGATAAACAGGATATACATACAGAAATACATCCATAGCATAAATAATACAATCGTAGTAAGGCTTCCATACATTGAGCCATAATTAGAATGATCGATATAATAAGAAAAGGCAAAGGAAAAGCCCATCCAACCTGCGGCACATACGGTTGCACCCGGAAGGGCATGCACTATCGTTGTTTTTCTGTTCGGTATTACGACATAAATAATCAGAAAGAATGCCAGCAGGGTAACCAGACCGACAATCGTACGAAGGCTTATGATGAGCAGCGCCATCCTTTGTAAAATCGGGAACTTCAGCTGAACCCACAGATACAGTTTGTTACCAAATACAAATAGGACCATACTGGCTATCAGCATGATCGCAAAGATCAGGGTATATACTGTAGAAGTTATACGGAGAAAGATATAATTTCTTGTTTCATGACTGTCATATATGGTGTTTAGTCCCTTCATAATTGCCAGAAAGCCTTTCCCGGCAGACCACAGAGCAGTGATGGCAGTGATGGAGATTACGGTACCTGAGGAGGCAGTTGCATTATAGATCTGATCAATTACGGACAGCACGAGGGAATGGAGGGCGCTGGGGAAAATCTGCGTGAAGACTCGCATTACCGTACTTTCCTGAAATGGAAAGAAACGTACGATGCTTAACAGCAGCATGATAAAAGGAAAAAAGGAAATGATGATAAAGAAAGCAGCCTGTGCAGAATATGCCGCGACGTGATCATCCCCTATTTTTTTTGAAAATAGTCCGATAATTCGGAAGGTAGATTTCACCATAGGAATACCCCTTTCCCTGAAACAGATGATTGAACAAATAAATAGAAAGGTGCTTTTCATTATATTATATGTGGAGCTAAAATATACTATCCATTAAGTTTAATTACATAATGCCCCAGCCTCCTATATCAATTTGATGAAATCATAACCGGGAGTCTGGGGCAAGTTATATGATAAGTCCTATTCTTTGTTAGGTACTGTGATTGAACCGATGGTAATTGCTTCATAGGCTTTTTGATTGAATACGATTTGATACTGCTTCTTAAGCTCCTCATAGACAATCTCAAACTGAGCCTTTTCTTCTGCCGCAATTGCATTCTGGATTGCCTGTTCATATCTGTCTTCAGAATGATTATCAAGCATATGGATGACATAATAACCGTAGGAGGTGGTGATGATGTCACTGTAGTCTCCGTTTTCAAGCGACATGGCGGCCTCACGGTATTCCTGCTCAGGAATACGGTCATTTGCGATGAAATTACGGTTATAATGGGTAAGATTCGCATCATCGGACACGATTTCCTGTATGTCGGATCCGGAAGCTATCCTATCAGCTGCTTTATGAATGGAAGCCTGCATCATGCTTAATTCACTCTCTGATAATTCAATCAGCTGCCGGTTTTCCTCTCGAACGGAGGGAGCATAGAGGCATTCTGTCTTATATTCACGGTAATCCTCTGCTGAAATATTTTTCTTGATTCCTTCCTCATCCACCTCAATATCCTTAAGCATAGCTCGGTAATATTTATCCCCAAGGGAGATCCGATGATTGGCTTCGATGATCAGGTCCCGTGTCAGTCCGGAGTCCAACGGGCTTGTTTCTGTAGTGCTAATGAAGGAATCAACCGCAGCTTCATCAGCGGCTATTTCACTCTCGGTCAGAGAGATACCGGCTTTCTCAGCCTGATCCATCAGGATTTCGTACATGATAACCCTGGAAAAGACCGCATCCTTGGCGGCATCTCTTGCTGTGATCCCATCCTTCTCAATATCCCAGTAGCTGGAACCTATGCTTTCACTATAATACTTCTCCATTGTATTACCTTCGGCTTCAATCAGGTAAATATCATACAAGAAATCATCTATTGTCAGCTTCTTATCATTGATTGTGACAAGAACCTCTTTCTTGTTATTTTTACATCCACCTAAGGGCAGGAGGGCTGTAATCAGGGTGAAAGACATCAGGATAACCTTCAGGATTACTTTTTTCACTGGTGGATACCTCCAGTTCCATAATTTGATAAAACGGTAGCTTGATTTCCAGATAATATCATTGTACCCCATTTCACCTCATAGTCAAGTATGTATACGTACGAGGAAATGGCAGTTTAGCAATTTGAAGACTTTTGTAGAAATATTCTTGCGCTTATTATACATAAGCTCTTGATTTTTGGAAGTTTTATGGTTATGATTGAAAGTGAGAATAGTCTTGCAAAAAGCGTGCAAGCCATTAGAAGAACTGCGGAGTTTCGCAAAATGAGGCTCACTCCTTGTTCTTCCCATTTTTGAATAAGCAGGGGGGCTATGCTTAATGATTAATTTTGATGAAGAGATTGAGAAATTCCAGCCGAGTCTTGAGGTTGAACAAGCGGAAGATGTCATTCAGAATAATGATTTGACGGATATTTCGGATATATTGAAGGAACTGATTAAGGGGAATAAAGAGAATAACTAATGCCTGCCAAGCGGTACATGGAGGATTTATATGATTTGCCCGAATTGCCAAAGTAATGTATCGGATAAGAGAAAGCGTTGTGACCGTTGTGGAACGGATCTATCGCTTTCCAAGAAAATAATGAGAGCTTCCAACCAGTTTTATAATATTGGACTTGCTAAAGCAAAGGTCCGGGACCTGTCCGGAGCCGTCATTGCTCTGCGCAACAGCCTGGAACTGAATAAAACACATATGAATGCCAGAAATCTGTTGGGCCTTGTATATTATGAGTTGGGTGAAACAGTAGCAGCGCTCAGCGAGTGGGTCATCAGCAGGCACTTTGCTCCTACTGGAAATGATGCCGAGGATTATATTAATGCAGTACAATCCAATCCTACGAAGCTTGACAGCCTGAATCAGGCTATTAAAAGATATAATACAGCTCTGACTTATGCAAAACAAGGCAGTGATGATCTGGCGATCATCCAGCTAAAAAAGGTGGTAACCCTTAATCCGCATTTTATTCGTGCCTACCAGCTGCTGGCACTTCTTCATATGAAGAATGGGGAACAGGAGCGTGCGAAGAAGTGTCTGGTGAGAGCCTTAAAAATTGATGTTTCAAATACAACTACCTTGAGGTATCTGCGGGAACTGGAGCCACCGGCCGGAGCACTCAAGGATGCAGAGGCAGGACCTGATTCAGATAAGAACATGACCGGTTCTATTATGCCGGTAAGCTCTTATCGGGAGGACAAGCCCAATGTCATGGCATTTGTAAACCTAGTCATTGGTGTAGTCATCGGATTAGCAGTCATGGCCATTCTGGTCATCCCGTCCCTCAAAAAGAACCGGGCCGCAGAGGATAATCAAGGTTATGTAGATTATAGTGCGGGTCTGGCCTCCTTAGAGGAGAAGGAACAGACGATAAAGACACTTCAGCAGGATAATATGGAATTGGAGCAGAAGTTATCTCAGCTGCAGACTCAGATAGACAGTATCGTTATTCCAGAGGATAACCCGGGGCTTTATGACGCTTTATTCCAGGCAGCGGGACAGTACCTGGAAGAACTGACGAAGCAGAAAGCTGATCAGGAGCTGAAGGGTATAGCGGATACACTTTTAACCATCGATACAACGGCCTTTGAGACAGAAGCCTCCATGCTTCTGTATAATCGCCTGAAGGAAGATGTTTTTCCGATCGTCGGTGAGCAGTATTACGATGAGGGACATGACTTATATAGCGCTAATAAGTATGATGAAGCCTTAGAGCTCTTATTGAAGGCATATGCAATCGACCCCACAGATGTGAATGCGATCTATTTTATCGGAAGAAGCTATCACAGACTGGAGGATTATGAGAACGCTACGCTTTACTATACCTTAATCACCACAGATTTTGCTGACACCAACCGTTATCAGGAAGCGTTGGCTCGGCTTGATGAGATACCTGCACAGGATTAAGAGTTAAAAACTGAAGATAAAATTATGAGAAAAGACGTTTTATGCAGAAGGGAGCTTCCCTTCCATTAAAGGTCTTTTTTCTTATCCCAAATTAAGCCTAAGGACAGGAGGGAAGTCATACATGCCAGAAAGTAATAAACAAGGAAAGAAATTAAGTAAATCAGGAGAGGAAGGAGCAGTATTTGAAATCAGCCAGAGATGTCTGATCATAAGATTAAATGGGGAGCTGGACCATCATAACGCCATCCACATCCGGGAGAAAGCAGATAAGCTCATTGAACGAAACCATATCAAGCATATTATATTTGATTTTTCCGGTGCGGTCTTTATGGACAGTGCCGGTATCGGAGTGATTATGGGCAGATACAAAAAAGTGATTTTCATCGGAGGGAAGATCGCTGTCGCCAGTGTGGGGGCTGCGATTGACAGGATTTTGAAGCTATCGGGTCTATATAAAATCATCGAGAAGTATGATACGGTGGAAGCGGCGTTAAATAAGCTGCTTAATGCTTAACAGGCCAACCATTTGGTCAAAGGGAAAGGGGATAAGAAACAATATGAACGATACAAACAAAATGCTATTGGAGTTTGAAAGCAGGTCACAGAATGAGAGCTTTGCCAGAACGGTAGTGGCTGCTTTTGCAGCTTCACTGGATCCTACCATTGAGGAACTGGCCGATATCAAGACAGCAGTATCTGAAGCGGTAACGAATTGCATCATCCATGGATATGAGAACCGGTTGGGTCTTATAACTATGAGATGTAGTATCTGTGGGAACGAGCTCTGCGTGGAGGTGGAAGACAGGGGTGTGGGAATAGAGAATATTGCGAAGGCAATGGAGCCTCTTTATACCACCCGACCTGAACTAGAACGGTCCGGTATGGGATTTTCCTTCATGGAGGCCTTTATGGATGAGCTTGAGGTTAAATCAACAATGGGATCAGGGACCTTAGTTAAGATGAAGAAAAGGATCGGCAAAAAGGATATACTAAAAGGGTATGCGCAGGAAGCCAAACAAGAAGTGTATTAGTACATAGCGGCAGAAGGGAGTGAGGTTTAATGTGGATACGCTTGAGTTAATAAAAAGATCCAGGGATGGCGACAAGGAAGCCAGGGACCGGGTGGTTACTGAAAATGTAGGCCTGGTATGGAGTATTGTCAGAAGATTTGCAAATCGGGGGCATGAGATGGAAGATCTGTTCCAGATTGGGAGTATAGGGCTAATTAAGGCAATTGATAAATTTGATTCGTCCTATGAAGTCAAATTCTCTACCTATGCCGTTCCGATGATAACAGGTGAGATAAAACGCTTCTTAAGGGATGACGGAATGATTAAGGTAAGCCGGTCCTTAAAGGAAACGGCAACCCGAATCAGAATCGTTAGAGAGAAATTCAGTAATACTCATGGGCGGGAACCTACCATCGAGGAAATCGGCGAAGAACTAAATATTGATAAAGAAGAAATAGTAATGGCCCTGGAAACCGGGGCGGAAGTAGAATCTTTATATAAAACCATTTATCAGGGTGACGGAAGTCCAATTTATCTGATAGATAAAGTGGCAGAAACAAAGGATGAAAGCGATAATTTAATAGATAAGCTTGCATTGAAGGAGGTCATTGCTTCCCTCGATGAGAAAGAACAGGAAATTATCAGGCTTAGATATTTTAAAGATAGAACACAAACTGATATCGCAAGAGAACTGGGTATTTCTCAGGTTCAGGTATCAAGGATGGAAAAAAGGATATTGAAGATCATGAGGGAGAGACTTGGCGCATAGTGTAAAATAAAGAACATTTTACGCTAGGAAAGAACTGCGATGTTCGTGCAGTGGCACTCACACCTTGTTCTTTCGGGTAGTGGCTAAAGTGCTTGCATAAGTCCCGCCAATGCGGGACTTTTCCTCAGCACAAACTTCGTAATTGGAAAGAACTACGATGTTCGTGCAGTGGCACTCGCACCTTGTTCTCATCATACAAACATTTCCAGTATAGTAAAGTTTATTCATCATATAATAATAATGAAAAGAAAAGCATCAGATACGGAATCTGATGCTTTTTTATTGATGACATGTGATCCGGCTTGTCGGTTCATCTTGTTGAATAGGTAATTCGGGAAAGGCACGGTGATGATATGGTCAGACGAAAAAGGGTGCTCCTGGTTGCAGCTTTTCTTCTTGTAACTACTGTAGCAATTGTATTGCTCGTTACGGTTTTTACAGACGGTAAGGGGACCGATTATGAGGGGACACTGGTTAGGACAGCTATGCCTGTGTGGTGTATGTAAAGAATTTCATTGTGTTTAGAGCTGCCTGAAGGCAGCACATGGAGGTATCATGGATAACAATAAGAAGAAACCATCCGTATCCGGTGTAGTGAAGGAACAAAACAGCACCGTCCGGAACGAAAACTACAATAAATATGTGAAGCAGGTGACTCCGAAGTTCAGTACGGCAAAAAATGTGTTCATGGCCTTCCTTGTTGGAGGAATTATCTGTACCATAGGACAGGCCCTCACGAACTATTATTTTTCTTTATCCTCCGACATGGAGCTATCGAAATCATATACTACGTTATCTCTGGTCTTTCTATCCATCCTGCTGACAGGAATCGGATGGTATCAGAAGCTTGCAAAGGTCGGCGGAGCAGGAACACTGGTTCCGATCACGGGATTTGCCAATTCTGTTGCAGCTCCGGCAGTAGAATATAAGAAGGAGGGACAGGTATTCGGTATTGGTTGTAAGATCTTCACGATTGCAGGTCCCGTTATATTATACGGCATTTTTTCTTCCTGGTTATTAGGATTAATTTATTATATCCTAAAGCTTCTTAAGGTGGTTTAGCAGGCGAAGATAAAAGACAAGGAGTTGTAAGTAATATGGATAAGAATAATGATAAAATGCAGGAGCTTTCCTCCTCTGCCTCAAAAATTGTTGGAAAACAGAGCATTGTTTTTAAAAGTCCGCCCTATATCATAGCTTCCTCATCGGTTGCAGGCAAAAAAGAAGGTGAGGGACCTCTGGGCCAGCTCTTTGATATGATTTGGGAGGATCCCATGATCGGACAGAAAAGCTGGGAGGAAGCAGAGAGTGAATTAATGAAGGAAGCAGCTCAGAAGGTATTGCACAAAGCCGGGCTGAAGAATACAGATATCCGGTATCTGCTCGGCGGTGACCTGCTTGGACAACTGATCGCGACCTCCTTTGGTATTGCAGAGTTGAATATCCCCACCTTCGGCATTTATGGTGCCTGTTCCACGATGGGAGAGGCTATGTCCCTTGGTGCTGTCCTGGTGGAGGGTGGATTTGCTGACAAGGTTATTGCTATTACCTCCAGCCATTTTGCCGGGGCGGAGAAGCAGTTCCGGTTCCCCTTGGATTATGGAAACCAGCGCCCTTATTCAGCTACCTGGACCGTCACCGGCAGCGGTGCAGTGATATTATCGAATCAGGCTGCTGTAAATAAATCGGCAGGAGAGGCAGACATCTGCATCACCGGCATAACCACCGGCAAAATTGTAGACTATGGAATCAAAGACCCAATGAATATGGGGGCATCCATGGCACCTGCGGCTTTTGAGACAATCAAACAGAATCTGGAGGATCTGGGTGTGGGACCTGATTATTATGATAGAATCATCACCGGTGATCTTGGGTATGTAGGGAAGAATATCTTAATTGAGCTTTTAAAAGAAAAGAATTATGATATCTCGCAGAAGCATATGGATTGTGGAATTGAGATCTTTGACAGCGAGAAGCAGGACACCCATGCCGGCGGAAGCGGATGTGGTTGTTCAGCCATTACCTTCGCGGGCTATCTTATGAAGCAGCTGAAGGAAAGGGCTTGGAAGAGAGTACTGTTCGTACCGACCGGTGCACTTCTGTCCCAGGTCAGCTATAACGAGGCGAAGACTGTTCCGGGGATTGCCCACGCTGTTATGGTAGAATCAAGGTAAATGCCGATATCATCAGATTACAAAAGGAGATGAACTCATGGAATATCTGAAAGCGTTTTTGGTAGGAGGAGCAATCTGTGCTGCTACTCAGATCTTATTGGACAAGACCAAGCTGATGCCGGGCCGTGTCATGGTAATCTTAGTATGTCTGGGAGCCTTACTCGGAGCGGTTGGTATATATGAACCCTTTTCCAAATGGGCGGGAGCAGGGGCGAGCGTTCCGTTAACCGGCTTCGGAAATGTCCTGTTTAAGGGGATTAAGGATGCGGTAAATAAGGAGGGCTTTATTGGTATCTTTAAAGGAGGCTTTACCTCCTCGGCCGTAGGAATATCTGCCGCCTTAATCTTCAGCTATATTGCTTCCTGGTTTTTTAGCTCCAGAATGAAATCCTAAGGAATTATACTAACTAAGAAGAAATGGTCAGTTTCACAAGAATAAAATACAAGAGGACCTGTATGTTCCCTCACAACTTATGAAACAAGTTGTGAGGGGAACATATAGGTCCTCTTCTACATAGCGATAAAGAAACAACCCCTTCTATTAATCGAAGGTCAAATTCCTGTTAAACAAAGCGTCCTCGATAGGCAGCTCCTCAGTGTCTGTATCCTCCGGCAGAGGTGCCTCCGTAGGTCCATAAGGAGGCTCATCCTCATAATAATTGGTGTCCGGCCCTTTATGGATAGGACAATTCTTAGTCGGGAGAACATAAGGAGTATCAAAGGTTTCACTAATCTCGTTCTTGCTTAAGAAGACTGCTTCCTCTAATTTATTCACGGGACAATTCTCGGTCGCCAGCAGATCGGATTCTGTACATATGGTTGCTTTCACATGGACATCGCACCGTTCTGTCGGTTCGGTTCCCTTAGCGAAATATTCGATCTTTGTAGCATCTCCTCCAAGATAATGGTCACATAAACCATCTACCGCAAGCTTACCGGATTTTGTACATATCTTCGCCGTTACGATGGAATCGGGCATCTTAAACTCCTGTGTCTCCAGCTGCTTCTCAATATGAATTCGCTCCATAATTGTTTTCCAGATTACTCTGTTATAGGTTTTATCGGTCTGAGAACGGTTATTATCAAAGCCCGACCATACCGTTGCCGTATAATAAGGAGAAAATCCGGAGAACCAAAGGTCATTATAATCGGAGGTGGATCCGGTCTTTCCTGCGATTGGCATGTTAATTTCGGTTAGCTTAAGATTTTTACCGGTACCTATCTTAACCACATCTTCCATGGCACTGGTCAGTAGCCAGGCAGTGGATTCCTTCATTACATGTTCCTTATAAGGCTTTTTCTCAAGCAGAACTTTACCGTCATGATCTACGATTTTCGTGTAAAAGATAGGAGCAGTATATATCCCGTCATTTGCAATGGCTGCATAGGCAGCAGTTAATTCCAGATTTGATACGCCGTCTGTCAAGCCTCCAAGGGCCATCGGAGGGTGAATATCCGATACAACACGGCCATCGGGTTCCTTTCTGGACTCTACCAGGGAGGTAAAGCCAAGATCCTTAAGATAGTCAAAGCCGATTTGCGGAGTTACCTCTACCAGGGTCTTTACAGTTACGATATTCATAGAGTCATAAATTCCTTTTCTTAAGGAACTTAAGCCCTCATATTCTTTTTTGGACTTCCAGTTGTTCACTTCCGTCTTAGTACCGGGATAATAATATGGTCCTGCATCATCCTGTACACTGGCCAGCGTCATTCCGGCGGTATCCAGTGCCGGAAGATAGGTGGATAATACCTTGAAGGTGGAACCTGGCTGCCTGACAGTATTTGTTGCACGATTTAATGTTCTGTTACCGGTTTTTTCTCCGCGGCCACCTATAATAGCAGCCACGTATCCGGTATGCTGGTCCATCACCACGAAGGAGGACTGGGGCTGTATGGTCATCGTAACCTTTTCACCCAGGACAACATCGCCTTCCTTCATCATAGCTTCCTTAAAGGCATCAATCTTTTTTTGCATATCGTCCTTATCGATAAATAACAAGGAAAATTTACTCCCATCAGCATCTACATATAAATTATCCGGGTCCTCAAAATCCTTATAATACTCCAGAAGATCTTCATTGTGGTAATGTCTGGCAGTGTCCTCGTCGTCTCCGTGCTGGATGGACAGGGCATAGGTCAGTTCCCAGAAGGATACACCCATTTCAGGGAAAAAGGATTCATCCGCATATACCTCATCACAGATCCTTTGGATAACAGGGTCCTGTGTTGTATAGATGGTCAGACCTCCTGTATATAAGAGGTTAGAGGCTTGTGCTTGTGTATAGTTAAGCTCTGTCTGAAGATCCTCCATCACCTGCTCGATCAGTTCATCCACATAATAGCTATAATAGGAAGTGGAATTCACCTCCTCATTAACAGACTGGATGCGGGCATATACATCATCTGCCATCGCAGCATCATATTCTTCCTTGGTACAGTAGCCCTGTTCCAGCATATCTCCAAGAATTTCATTCTTACGTTCCGCATTCCGCTCCGGGTAGGTGATGGGGTTATGATATACCGGAAGCTGTGCTACCGCTGCCATAACGGCTGCTTCCGACAGAGTTAAATCCTGTACATTCTTATTAAAATAACGACGGCTGGCTGTTTGGACACCTAAGGTTCCTGCGCCAAGGTTAATGGTATTTAGGTAATACTCCAGTATTTCATCCTTTTCCAATTCATTTTCTAACTGGATTGCAAGATACTGCTCCTGAATCTTGCGTTCTAAACGGTCTATGAATTTTACCTCTCTGCCTCCGTCAAAGACCTGATTTTTTAAGAGCTGCTGGGTGATCGTACTGGCACCCTCGTCAAAATCTCCTCTGCTTAAGCCCATAAATAATGCACGGAAAATACCCTTCACATCAATTCCGTTATGTTCGTAAAATCGTTCATCCTCAATACAGATGAAAGCTTTTTGCACTACATCCGGAATATCATCTATGGTGACATAGACACGGTTTGACATGGCTCCGACCAGGTTCTCTATCTCATTGCCCTCGCTGTCCAGTACCTTCGTTGTATAACGAGTAGGAATGACATCAATCTGTGAGATATCCGGGGCGCTGTCGACAAGTCCTTTGACGTACCCGAAGCCGGCAAAAGCGCCTACAATCGCGACAAATACAATCACTACGATACATAGCCGGAACAGGGTAACCCGTGTCTTTGAGACTAATCTCCGTGAAGTTGATTTTATATATTGTTGTTTATTTTCGATACCTTTTTTGCTGTAATCCATTTGAACCTCCATTTGAGCAAATACATTGTTTTGTCCCTATGCGTTGCCTATCACGTATTATATCATTTTTTTTAGGATTATTAAAGTGGTTAATGTTTTTTTCACAATTATTCACCACTAAATGTAAAATAGTCATAAATGTATGATGTTTTTTGCTTTTTTGTCATCTAGGACATTATTCATATTTATACATGAAAACGCATACTTTGTTAAATTATCAACATTTGGAATTACACGATACGTGAAGTAATGTCGAAAATCAACGAACTCGATATAATAGTGCGCTATATTTCCCTTTAAATAATAATTTATCTGTGTATAATGAAATTTGTCGGTTGTTAACTATATAAAATACATATTGGGGGTAATACGTATGAAGAAAAGGGAGTTGCTTTATAGTAATGAGGTGGTTCTGGAGGATTTTAGAAAGATGAAGCTTGACTATAGTCTTACTGAGAATTATTCGGAGGAAGAGAGAACTGAACCGTATTATGGGATACATATTGCGAAGTATCTGGGAGATGCAGTGGAAGCCGATGAAGTATGCGGAATATCTTACTCTAAGGACAAAGTAATTTCCATGATACAAAAGCTGTTCCAGTTTGAGGTTACTCCGGTGTCCATGGTGGAAATTATAGATGATCTTGTAAGTATAGGGGATTAGTTTATTTGAAACAGGTGTACTTCCTTATTGATAATGGAGAAGTATACCTGTTCTATTGAGTTCGGGATTAAAGTGCCGTTTGATAGTTCGGTAACCTTCTTCTCGAAGGCAGTTACTTTATCTACCGGAACCAGGACTTCCAGCATAACCACATCAGTATAATCAGACGTGAGGATGGGAAGCTCCTCCTGCCCGATATAATATTGAAGCTTACCAATGAGATTGTAATCCGTTATTAGCCTCATGCGGAGTCCAAGCTCTTTTTTTATGATAAGACTTTGATTTAGCCCCTCCAATGCAGCGGATTGATAAGCCTTCACTAAGCCGCCGGTGCCAAGGAGAGTACCACCAAAATATCTGGTGACGACAACCACCAGATTGGTAAGCTCATGGGAAATCAGGATATCCAGCATTGGCTTTCCCGCTGTTTTACTAGGCTCGCCATCATCAGAACAGCGCATCAGCGGATTCTTCGTACCGATGATATAGGCATAGCAGTTATGGGAGGCGTCCCAGTATTTTTTCTTTAACCCCTCTATGAATTCCAAAGCCTCTTCTTCGGAGCTTACCGGACTGACCGTAGCAATAAAGCGGGACTTCTTCATAACGACTTCACCAGTTCCACCCTGATAAACTGTTCGATATACCGCTGCCACTAAAGCCATAGTAAGATTTCCTCCCTCACATATTGTGTCCTGAATAACTATATTATAGCAACCGGACGAAATGCATGCAACTTAAGAATTCTGCTGCCGGAGGAACAAGAATAAAACATATGTTTGCGATTACGGTGAAATGTGTTATAATATTCTAAATGCTATTGTGGAGGAAGAGATGAAGAAAAAGTATTTATCATGGCTTCCCGCAATCCTTATGATGCTGGTGATATTTAGTTTCTCATCCAAACCGGCTTCTGTTTCGGGAGAGAACAGCTTAAGGATTGCAGATTATGTCATGAAGCTATATGAGAAAATTACAGACAGTTATGTGGAGGAGCTTAGATATGATCGCCTTCTTACTCTCGATCATTGTATCAGAAAAGGCGCCCATGTGACTGAATATGCCATTCTGTCAGCAGCAATCTGTCTTCCCCTGTGGATCCGCAGGCTTAAGGGCAGAAAGCTTTGGCTCTTGGCTGTCCTGATAACTGCGGCTTATGCCGCATCGGACGAATTCCATCAGAGATTCGTACCCGGCAGAAGCGGAGAGTTTAAGGATGTAATGATTGATACTTCCGGTGCCGCACTGGGAGCATTCCTTTTTCTTCTGGCAGCAGCAACGTTCCAGCGTTATAAAAATCGCAGACATAGGACGGAGACTACTTCGGAATAAAACGGTTCTGTGATCGGTCATACTGGTAACCAACCGAGGATAGCGTATCCACCAGATGATTCCGGTCAACCATCATACTCAGACAAAGTTCCTCAAGGGAAGGATAGTAATCTCGTAATTTGGTATTGATAAAGCTTAATAGGATAATTGGATCCTTTGGAAGATTCATGGGTTTCTCCTTATGTTTATTATCTTATTTTATACATAATTCCATTTAAAATACAAGACGATTTTCCGGGACAGACCCGGCAATCCGGATAACAGAGGGTGATAAGATTGGATTTATTTGATTATATGAGAACAAATTCGATGAAGAAGGAAGGGCCCCTGGCCTCCAGACTCAGACCGATGCGTCTGGAGGAGGTTGTGGGACAGAGCCATATCATAGGAAAGGACAAGCTCTTATACCGGGCAATCAAAGCGGATAAGATCAGTTCTATTCTGTTCTACGGACCGCCGGGCACCGGTAAGACGACTCTGGCGAAGGTAATCGCCAACACGACCAGCGCAATCTTCACACAGATTAATGCTACGGCAGCGGGGAAGAAGGATATGGAGGCTGTGGTGGCGGAGGCGAAGAATAACCTCGGGATGTATGGGAAGAAGACCATCTTATTCATCGATGAGATTCACCGATTTAATAAGGGACAACAGGATTATCTGCTTCCCTTCGTTGAGGACGGAACTGTGGTATTGATTGGTGCAACCACCGAGAACCCCTACTTCGAGGTTAATTCCGCGCTATTGTCCCGCTCCATCATCTTTGAACTGAAGCCCCTGGAGAAGGAGGATATCAAGACTCTTCTGAAGCGGGCGGTGACGGACGAGGAGAGAGGACTGGGAGCCTACAGGGCGGTGCTGCAGGAGGATGCCCTGGAATTCCTCGCCGATGTATCCAACGGTGATGCCAGAGCCGCCTTGAATGCAATTGAGCTGGGAGTCCTGACGACGGAACGGTCGGAGGACGGTCTGATCCATATTACCCTGCCGGTGGCTTCGGAATGCATCCAAAAGCGAGTGCTAAAGTATGATAAGGATGGGGACAATCATTATGATACTATCTCGGCCTTCATCAAAAGCATGAGGGGTTCGGATCCGGACGCTGCGGTTTACTATCTTGCACGTATGCTATATGCAGGGGAAGAGGTTGCTTTTATTGCCAGACGTATCATGATCTGCGCTTCGGAGGATGTGGGTAATGCGGACCCGAATGCGATAGTTGTAGCTACCTCAGCAGCCTTGGCCGTAGAGAGGCTCGGAATGCCGGAAGCTCAGATTGTACTTTCCCAGGCAGCGGCCTATGTGGCCTGTGCGCCTAAGAGCAATTCCGCTGTCTGTGCCATTGGAGCGGCGATGGAAGCCGTGGAGAATGAGAAGACGGCAACGATTCCACCCCATCTGATGGATGCCCACTATAAGGGAGCCTCTAAGCTGGGCCATGGGATCGGATATCTATATGCCCATGATTTCAAGAACCATTATGTAAAGCAGCAGTATCTGCCGGATGAATTGGTCGGCCGTGTGTTCTATGCCCCTTCGGATAATGGGTATGAGAAGAAGATGAAGGAATACCTTAAGAAGATAAAAGAGGAAGCTTAAAGCAGCTTCCTCTTGGTTATTTCATAGATGGCAATTTATCCATAGGTTACCCCAAGGCTCGCCAATGATAGTTTACTTCTTACCGGCAGGTGTGTGCGTATTGTCCTGCTTGGGAGGATCATTCCGATGAACGTACTTATACACTTCTATAAAGCCATAAATCATTATAGGAATGACCAGAGTAGAGAAAATCGCAGACAGGAACAATGCCTTGGCAGACTCTTTGGCAAAGATGGCCGCAATCAGCGATAGGATAAATAAGGAGAGAATCAGTAGGACTCCGATCAGGGAGGCGATACGTTTTACTTTATTCATAGGAAATATCCTTTCTTATCTACGAGTTGATAATATCAATTATAATGAATAGAAGAAAAAAAATCAAGGGATGCATCACAGACTCACCGGTTTATCCTTCAGTAGCTCCTGCAACAATCCGGGTTCATCAAGCAGCTTACCACCTTCATATTTCCCGTCACAGGTGAGAAAATAGGTACTCTTCTTCATCATTACACCTATTTGGCGCAGGGTCTGATGAGTGACTGTTCCATGTAATCTGGCACGGAGGATCTTCTGAGCGTAGGTTAGCCCAATCCCGGGAATCCGAAGCAGCTGTTCGTAATCTGCCGTATTAACTTCGATCGGAAACAGATGGATATTCCGCAGCGCCCAGGAGAGCTTAGGGTCCATATCCTCTGCAAGGTTCGGAGCCTGCTCCGGCGCGACCTCATCCGGTGTGAAGCCATAGAGCTGCTGAAGCCTGTCTGCCTGATACAGCCTGTGTACCCGCCAGATGGGGGTGGCTGTGATGGGCAGCTCATCATAGCCTCTGGCTGGCTGAAGATATTTGAAGGCGGTATAATAGACACGACTTAATCGGTATTTCTGATACAAGGCCTTGGATAAGGTCATAATGGTCCTGTCAGTCTCCTCAGTACTTCCTGCCATCAGCTGCGTGGTCTGGGACTTTACCAGGACCGGTGTCCTGCTCTTAAACTGTCTGGAGGTTTGAACCAGCTCACTGATTGCCTGCATCGGCTCCAATATATTATATTTATTTTTCTGCTTAGCAACCCTCTCATACCCGGAGTTTCTAGCAACCTCAATATTAACACTTAAACGGTTGGCATATCTGCCGGCTTTTGCGATCAGCATAGGGTCTGTCCCAGGCATTACCTTCGCATGGATATAGCCCTTATAGAATAGCTCCTCCCTCATAATCCGCAGAGTCTCAATAATCAATTCCTCAGTGTAATTGGCATTTTGACAGATGGCCGAGGTGACAAACACGCCATGTCCGTTTTCCTTGGCAGTTCTTACCGACAATTCGGCCAGCTCCCGAGGCTGGCTGCAATACCTGATCGTATCCTCACGGCTTGCCCTGCAGCCGCAATAAGCACAATTGAAGATGCAATGATTCGAAAGAAATACCTTAGGAACCTTCGGAGGGTTTCCTATGGAGCGGATATCACTGAAGATGGATGGATCCGGGATACATTCCTGTTCATTGGCCTGTCCGTAAGACAGCTCGGCATCTGCCACATCATACCTAGCATCCTCCTGCATCTTAAGAAGCATATCCGACAAAGATAAAGTCTGGATGGAATTCACATGAACCATATCACACCTCCATAACGGATGATTAC
>JAEZHX010000255.1 GCA_023436765.1 Bacillota bacterium | reverse complement strand
AATGAGTCAACATCCCTGGCACCGGCTTCAATCCTGGAGAGTGTCGGTACAGAGCATAAGCCCTTACAAAGTTTACTTTGTGAGATCTTATAGTTTTCACGAAAATACAGAATGGCAGAACCGATTTTATTATTCTCCATTTCGATTTCATTGAACACAGATCTCACCCCCTCTGTATATGCTAGATTATTATAACGAGTGTCTGTCCTAATTATTGTTAATTACTATTCTTAGATTAACACAACATATACCCCAGTTCAATTAAATTTATTATAAAACAGACATTTTACGAGCATGATATTAATAAATTGATCATTATTGACAAAATATTCATGTATAGAAAAACCCCGGCTCACCAGCAGAAAAGGGATTACACTTCCTATCTGCTTAAGAACCGGGGCAATCATGGTATTGCTATGTCTTGCTTATTTCATCGTATATTCTCCTGTTATATTACGTACATAGGAGCTTTTATCAATATACAGCGTACCGTTACAGTCAATATTCTCGATCCTGCAGTCCGGTCCGATGGTAATATCCTTACCGTTCACGGATGCCGCAGTTACTCCCTTTAACTCTATCGTAGTTGCTTCAATAAGTCTGACCTCCGATCTCCATCTCCGGAACATTCTTGAGACAAACCTAGGATGATAAGCAGAATCTATATAGATCTTATCACCAACGATTTCATCCGCTGTAATGCAGCCTTCAGCGTGGACTACATCGGCAGACACCTCTCCACCTGCCTTGATCACTCCTTCGCAGATGATTTCTTCTGCTTCGATCTTGGCTTCCTTTTTAGCATTGAGGACCCCTTCCACAACAATCTTCTTGGCCCTTATATCGGAGAAGAAATCAGCTACTCCTTCACAATCCAGCAGATTGACCTCAAAACCGCCTTTGCAGGAAAATACCCCTTCTATACGTACCATATCTGCTTTAAGGTCACCGTAGCAATTACCGACACCTTCTACTGTAATATTACCAAACTCGCCGCCATTGATTTTTCCTATCCCTTCAATATGAAAATCCTGCATAGCATTTTCCTCCCCTCTACTATTTAAACCTGTTATTATACTTAATCTTTAACTTATCTGCGATCTCACTTAAGGATACCTGTTCCTTCACCTCTATCTCATCATCAAAGTATACCGGAGTCGTATTTGGTGAGAAGGCTGTGTAGAGTCGATTCCCTGCGGAAAATACCGTACATGTGACATTCGTACTTCTCTGCCTTGCTGCTGTTGTAATACTTCTTTGTAATAAATCCCTTAATTGTTCACCGGTCAGGTTCATCTTATCAGCGGCCTTTATCATACCGACAGTAAACACGATATCAAGGAAATCAAACTGTTCCCTCCCGTAAAGCTCGGGCAGCTCCTTGATCAATTCAGGATCTATTTCGCTCATCTCCTGCAGCTGAGTGGTTGTAATCTTTGCTTCTGCCTTTTCCGGGGAGAGTATCCTGGCTAGCTCCTCCAGAGAATACTGATCCTTCAGATCCAGGATGGACTTTATTCTACTGAGTATCTGCTCCCTTGGGAAGAAGGTCTCCTGTCCGGTATAGGCCGATTGCTTAATGAACCATTCTTCAGGGATTAACCTTTCCCTTTTCCATCGATATAGTTGACCATAGGAGATACCGGTAATGGCCAAAAGATCCTTCTTGGAAATCAAGTTCATAGGTTTCACCTCTTTCATGTAACGTAACATTGTTTTGTTTTCTATTAATAATATAACATAACATTGTTACGCCGTCAATAACAATTGTATAAAATTATCTACACGAACTACTCGGTATTCATGAATTCAAAAAGTCAACTCCTCAGATATCTATAGGTCCTGAATTAAGGCTAAAGGAGAGGGTGTGAACAGGAATTCTTCATCTCCTGTCCACACCCTCTTAGGCATATGTGTCTCCTACTTCTTCCTTACTGCTACCGCCTTTGGCATACTGTAGCAGCTTCCGCTGCTTCTGAGCCAAATCTCAGGTAGAATACCGAATTGGTTCTTTGCAGCTTTATCACTTATTTGACTTATCCGCTGTCTTACCGGACTTACCTGAGTTTACGCCCGGATTACCTGAGCCCGGTTTTCTGTTCTGAATCTTTCCTGTATTCGGCCTCAATACCTTGTAATAACTCCGTAGAGCCTTGAAGGCTATGACGCAGATCGTGGCCATAATAGCAATCATCAGTACCAGCTCCAATATATCCTGCATACCGAAGTTAAAATCTGCACCTAACTCAGCTTCCAGCTTTACCGGGTCCTTTGAATATTTTATCATGTTAACGATGATCTGCACTGTTCCGATCGTAATAATACCAAGCGTAAAGCCCCAGTAGATCAGAATAAAACCGGATGCCATCAATCCTGCGATACATAGCAGCTTCATGAGCTGACTTCGATCCCGTTCATACCATTTGATTATATAGCGGTAACCGAACATCTCTACCATTAAGATGGGCCATATGATAATACCCATAACTTCTACCTCCTTTATCTGCAACAGATCATATCCTACCCCTATATTATCTGCTCCAAGCACAAATTACCACCTATTGAATATTTTATCATGTACCCATCCCCACTGGCAACTGATATCCTCATACCTACCCCCTAGGAAGTAATGTGTAGTGACTCAGCTGATTTGTGAATTATTTGTGAAATTAGCACTCTCCTCTTGACAGTGCTAATATTAGGTGTTATAGTACATATAGAACAACAAACACAACAATCTATTAAAGGAGGAAACAGATATGTTATTACCTAGCATTTTTGAAAGAAATTTTGTAGACAGCTTTTTCAATGATGTATTCTCATTCCCCTTCAGCTTCTCCAAGACTTCAAATTGGATGAGCACTAACGTGAAGGATCTTGGAAATGAGTACCAGCTTGAGATGGAGCTTCCCGGCTTTGATAAGAAGGACCTCCGCGCTCATCTGGAAAATGGCTATCTGACGATTACTGCTGAAAGAGAAGAAACCAAGAATGAAAATGATGAGAAGGGAAGATACATCCATAGAGAGCGTTACAGCGGCAGCTGCAAAAGGAGCTTCTATGTGGGTGATTATCTGAAAGAGGAGGATATACAGGCTTCGTTCGACAACGGTGTCCTGAAGCTGGTATTCCCAAAGGATAATAAAACCACTAAGCTGGAAGAGAAAAAGTACATTGCCATAGAATAAGATCGGCTGGGCAAAGATAGAAGCCCAGAATAATGCTCCAAAGCATGGCTGTCCCATAGCAGCTTAAGGAAAGAGGCACATTTCGAACCTTTGAAATGTGCCTCTTTCAATATGCCTTATTCCTGTCGCAATAGTTCCATGACCTCTTTCACTGTGGAAGCCTCAAGGATCTGTTCTGCCTTCCCTCTTGCAGCCCGATAATCCATCGTTCTTAGGATGCTCTTAATCTCAGCGACTGAATCGGCTGATACCGAGAATTCTTCCAGCCCCATACCCAACAGTAAGCTTACAGCCCTGGGATTACCCGCGAATTCTCCGCACAGCGCTACCTTCCTATGATTCTTATATCCAGCTTCTATTACTCTCCTGATGCTCCTTAATACAGCGGGATGGAAATGATTATACAGATTGGAGGTCTTGGGGTTATTCCGGTCTGTTGCCAGTAGATACTGAGTAAGATCATTGGTGCCGATGCTTAAGAAATCTGCCTGCTTTGCGAAATTGTCGATATTGATGACAGCTGCAGGAGTTTCTATCATTATTCCCACTTCCATGTCCTCTTGAAAGGGCAGTCCTTCGTCCCTCAATTCCTGCTTACACTGCTCTAGCAGCTTCTTTCCCTGGGTCAGCTCTTCCAGAGAGGTAATCATCGGGAACATGATTTTCAGTTTCCCGTAATGTCCTGCTCTTAGAATTGCCCTCAGCTGCGTTTTGAAAATTCCAGTCAACTCCAGGCTGATGCGGATTCCCCTCCATCCAAGAAACGGATTCTCCTCCCCTCCGAGGCGATAGTATGGTAATTCTTTGTCCCCACCGATGTCCAAGGTGCGGATCACAACCTCCTCTTTGAATAATTCTGCAGTCTGCTTGTAAACCAGAAACTGCTCCTCCTCCGAGGGAAAATATTTACTTTCCATATATAGAAACTCGCTTCTGAACAGACCTATTCCATCGGCTGATCTTCGATATGCCTGCTCCATTTCCTCCAGATTCCCCACATTGGCACAGACTCTTATCCTTCTTCCGTCCTTAGTTATGACCGGTAAACTGCTGTTCTCCTCCATCTGCTTTTTGTTTCGCAGATACTCAACCCTTTTTCTCTCAAATTGTTTTAGAGCAGCATCCTCAGGAGACAGAATCAGCTGTCCTTCAGTGGAATCGAGGATCAGGATTTGCCCGGTACTGATTTCCTTACTGATATTTGTAACACCGGTAAACATAGGAATTCCCTTTTGCCCGGCTAAGATACTGGTGTGACTGGACGCTCCCCCAAGCTCTGTAATGATACCAATCACAACCTGCGGATCCAGCAGAGCAATATCGGAGGGTGCCAGCTCTCTAGCTGCAATTATGACATTCTCCTTAAACTCGGGAAGTCCCTGCTCCTCCACATTCTTCAGCACACCCATGATCCTATGGCAGACATCCCTGATATCATCGGCCCTTTCCTTCATATAATCATCATCCATACTGTAGAAGATATTGGCTAATTCCTTCATGGTCTCATATAAAGCCTGTTGGACATTCTTCTTCTTTCGTATTTTCTCGGTAACAGAGGTAATCAGCATAGGATCCCGTAGCATCAGGAGATGTCCGGCAAAGATACCGGAGCTGTCCGCTAAATGCTTCATCCTGCCTTCAACTATTTGCAGAGCCTGTTGAAATCTGGCAATTTCCTCCTCTTCATCTTCCCCCCTGATCATATATGATGCCGGAGTCATATCCGGTTTTTCCCAAACATAACCTTTTCCAATGAGTATTCCTTTTGATGCTGCTTTATTTATGCTTATCGTCTTCATAGACCTCCATCCCCATCCACCGCATAGGTTTTGTAGCAGATCGCATCTTATTTTTCATCTCTCACTACATTTTATCACAATTATCTATGGGTAAAAAGGGG
>JAEZHX010000247.1 GCA_023436765.1 Bacillota bacterium | reverse complement strand
TTGCAGGGGGATTACTTACCGGATGCTCCAGGAATACGGTAACAATCGGAAGAATGTCAAAGGATTTTACCAATCTGGAGTTGACAGATCATTCCCTCGGAACTACGATTACCCTGGATGAAAGCAGTTCGGAGGAGTTCTATGAGGAAATCAAAAATATGAAATTCACTAAAACTTCTTCAGAAGAAGACAATGGGATGGCAATAACGGTCAAATTCCTAAAGGCTTCGAAGGAACTGGATCAATTCGTAATATTAGGAGAAAACATCATAGAATATCAGGGTGATGTCTATCAGTCGGATGAAAGCTTTGATTTGCAGGAAGTAGAGTTATTCTTAGCTCAACAATTTACAGCAGTGGTAATCCAAGCGGGGAAAGGCTTACTGGTTACACCGATGGAGGGCACTGCTGCTTCCGAATCCTCGGACCGAATCTCAGTTGGTGTAAATGAAACAGAGATACTGGATGATAAGGGGAATACAGTGACAGCGGATCTTTTTAAACCGGGGGATAAGCTGAGGATCTTTTATAACGGTGTGATTTTAGAATCCTACCCGGCTCAGGTCGCGGCTGATAGGATCGAATACCTTGGCCGGGAGCTTCAGCTGGATGGATATATGGCGGTAATTGATGATATCTATCAGGAAGACAGCGGACTAAACGGAGAGATTAAGATGATAGCCTTCGATACCACGGAGTGGTTGAATCTGACGGAGATCGAAAAGGAGATACTCCTGTCCATGGTGAAGGAGAAGTATGGCTTTGATACCCTGCAGGGCACTTTCGAGGAATTGTCGGAGCAAGGGCTGATTGATAAGAATAATTTGTATTTTCCGGAGGGCATCCTGATCGAGATAAAGAATGTGGAATGGAATGAGAAAGACAAAGCATTGAAGTGCAGCATCTCAAAATGGAGAAGTGGGCTCGGAGCCATCGGTGCCGATGTGAAAGCAACCTATGATGGCGGAAGCTGGAATCTGTCAAAGACAGGCATGTGGATCAGCTGAGTAACTGATTAACCTATTCGTCAACGGAGCGGATAGACAATCCACTATTCAAAGCCTGGCAGAGTGCCGGAGCATAGACTTTGAACTAGATGAACTAGTCGGAAATACGGAGGACGAGAGTATGAGGAATTATAACTGTATTATTATACTGAATAAGGATAGGAACAAGCTGCTATTTTGTAAAAGGAGCAACGACCCCTATCTGGGACTTTATAATTTTGTCGGAGGGAAGATTGAGGAAGGGGAGGACTCACTGGTGGCAGCCTACCGGGAGCTTCAGGAGGAGACGGGTATCACACATGGGGATACTGAACTCCTGCCCTTTATGGATTATGTCTGGCATCTTCAGCAGATCCACATGGAGGTATATGTTGGAGTACTGAAGCATGAGGTTTCCTTAATTCAAGAGAAGCATCCTTTGCACTGGTTGGAGTTTAATTATGATTTCTTTGATATGGAACGTTTTGCCGGTGAAGGTAACATCGGTCATATGGTAGAGATCATAAAGCTATCAGGGTTGACAGTGACAGCTACTGAAGAAGAGGTACAAGAAGAGAGCCTACCTATCGCTCCTTGATAAACTGGTGAGTCTTACCCATATGGTAAGCGAGCTTTATCATACCCGTTTCTTCCTCTGTCAACTCTCTGCCATACATTTTTCCAAATTGCCGGAGCAGCTGATCAAAATCAATGACCTGCTTCGGAGGCCGGGGCCGTGATACTACCTGTTGGGGATCGTAAGCCTTAAGCTTCATTGAGGGCTTATAAATTTTCTTTAGTATTTCAGCAGTATAGTAGGCATCACCTGCAGCATCGTGAAAGCTGTAGCTTAACGGTATACCTAAAGCTTCCACTGTGTTCTTCAGACGAAGGAGCTTCTTCATGGAGAACCCGAGATGTTCTGAGGCATAGGGCTGAATATTCAGATAATCCTTCGGCAGCAGCTTATGGTCTAAATCATGATAGAAGACATTGCGGTACAGCTCCTTCACATCGGATTTGCCCCAAACACAGAAAGCGGTGTCCCCTGCTCCGATAAAACGGATAAAATCCTGATAAACCTTAGGAAAGCTTGCTTTATCCTTCACCTGGTCGGTAGTGATTCCGGTGAGCGCTGTGATAAAGGGACTTACGACAGGATACAGGGTGGGCTTTACCAGCCTTGAGAAGGTTGCCAAAGTATTAAAATCCTGATCCAGCTTCAGGGCACCGATTTGAAGAATCTCAAAGGGCATGCGCTTTGCGGGGGTGATCTCCTCTACAGAGGTGTCCACAGGAGAAAGCGCCGGATTTACCTTCGTTTGCGGATTATCTGCCGTTATCATACTACTGACGGTGGCACTCTCCTGAACTACGGGAAGATCCTGATTAAATTCCAAATCATAAACGATATAATGCATTGAGAGCTCCTTTTGGAAACGAATCCAACATATTTTTTGTCGTATTGATCTTTATTATACCATACCAAAAGCATTCGTGGTTGATTATCGTTGGGATAAAGTGTTAGAATACAGGTAGGGAAGACCAGCACGAGAAGAGATATGGAGGGATGAGGACAATGAATCAGGTTAGCTTAGGAACAACGAACATAAAAGTAAACAAGAATGGCTTCGGAGCGCTGCCGATTCAGAGAGTCAGCAGGGAGGAAGCGACATATCTGCTGCGGAAGGCTTATGAGAATGGCATCACCTTCTATGATACGGCAAGATTTTATACGGACAGTGAGGAGAAGATCGGCTATGCGCTGTCCGATGTTCGGGAACATATCTATCTGGCTACGAAGACGATGGCAACCAAGGTGGAGGATTTCTGGAAGCA
>JAEZHX010000210.1 GCA_023436765.1 Bacillota bacterium | reverse complement strand
TGCCATCTTCGGACATAAATGTCCGCATCTGTCATTACATAATCCTCAATCTGTTCAGCAAACAGTGCATTATGGGGAACATAAAGGGCCTCTTGTATTCTTTAAACTTATTGTGAAACAGCCCCTTAATGCTAAAGCCATTTCAGTATAAGCGAATTCTGATGTTATTCGCCTTTTCGGGCTTTAGCAAGAGCAGCTAAATTAATTTTTTTCATTTTCAAGAGTGCCTCGGTGACCCGCCTAACTTCTTCCTTCGTTCCGTGGATTAAGACATCCTTTATTCGAGTAGGTTCAATCTGCCAGGATAATCCGTATTTATCTTTGAGCCATCCACATTCCTCTGCTTCGGGAACATAGGATAATTTATCCCAATAGTAATCGATCTCGTCCTGGTTTTCACACTGAACTATAAAGGATAAGGCTTCATTAAAGGTAGAATCTCCGCCAAGTGCATGATCCATCGCTATGAGTTGACTTCCCAGCAGCTCCACTTCTCCATAGTTTATGTTAGCCCGCGGATCCATCGCTTCCCCGGCCTTATAATGACTCACAAACCCCTTCTTACTATCCTGAAAAACAGATGTATAAAAGTTAATCGCTTCCTCGGCTCTGCCGCATACATTGTCACTGAATAATAAGGATGGCCTTATTCTTTGAACTCCTTCCGTCGCATCCGTGTGCATCAGCTGCCAGCTTAACCCATACTTGTCCTGTATCCAGGCATACTGCTTACTGAAAGGATACTCTCCTAAAGGCATAAGCTCTGTTCCACCGGCGGAGAAGCTCTTATATAATCGATCAACCTCTTCTACCGTACTGCAGGCAACCATTAACGAAATGGATTGATTGAGTCTAAAATATGGACCTGCGCTCATAGCAGAAAATTTTATATCAGCCAGCTGAAAATCAACTAATTCAGCATCGCCAGAGGGTGTATCCGGAATCGTAATTACATTCAATATATTCGAGTTTTCAAATAAGCTTACATACCATTGTGCTGCTACTAATGCCTCATGTTCGAACCATAAATGTGGAACTATTTTCTGCATCATTTTGCCCTCCTTACTGAGGTTCGTTTCTTGAAAGACTAAATGTTATACTTTTTTATGTAAAGTTTAATCGTTTTCCGCATAGCGTTTAAAGTTGTCAAGGATCGACTGCCATCCGCTTTTTTGCATTTCCGGAGAATGGGAGTCCTCGGCTTCAAACGTCTCAATAATCTTCACACCCTCCGCTTCTTCTATAAATTCGATTTCTACTTTTCTGCCATCACCAAGCGTATAGGCAATACTTCTATTCAAAATCACTTCGTCATAAATGCCGCCAAAATCAAAGCCAAAGCTGCCATCCTTTGCTGACATCTTATAGGTGAAGGTTCCACCCGCTCTTAAGTCATTTTCAGCAGCCGGTGTATACCAGTCGTCAGATGCATTGTTCCATTTCATAATGTGCTCGGGTAAAGTCCATTTGTCCCAGATTTTGTTCATTGGCTTATTTACCACGGTCTCTACTGTAATCCGATGATGATGATTCATTGATGCTGCTTTATTACTCATAAGGTTCTCCCCTTTCTAATCCTATTTCCTAATAGGATGATAGCACAGCTGCACAACACCTGAAGAGAATCTTCTGGTGTCAACCAATTTGAGCTCTTGTCTTTGCTTTATGTCAACAAATAAAGGTTTCCCTGTTCCCAAGATGACAGGATGAACCGAAAGTCTATACTCATCAATAAGTCCCAGGTTCATAAATGTTGTTATAAGATTGGCTCCTCCAAATAACCAAATATCCTTGCCCGATTCTTCTTTTAATTTACTTATTTCTTCCGCAATATTGTCATTGATTATAGTTACGTCATGATCAATCGTGGTCAGCGTTTTAGAAAATATATACTTTTTCATTCTATGAATCATTTCCTCCATTTCTTTGTCCGTATCTGAGATTTCACCCTCTGGAACGTATTTTCTCCATATTTCATAGGATTTCCTGCCATATAGGATTGTATCAACACTGTTTAAAAACTTAATGAAATCCATATCTTCGTCCATAATACACCAGTCAATTTCTCCATTCATACCCTCGATAAACCCATCAAGAGAAACAGCCAGATCCAGAACTATTCTTCTATTTTTATTATTCATTGTATCGATTACCTCCTTCAAAAATTTCTCACATTTTGATAATAATTCCTATTACCATTATTACATAATTGAATTCCTTTTGCAATATAGTTTTGATTCATAAAAACCTCCTTCAATTTTTTCCACGATTTGTATAACTTTGACTCAATTACATACACACGGTGCTAATCATTTTTATGTCAATTCCACACATTCCATAATCCGATATAATAGCGGAATAAAATGCATTCTGGCGCTGATTTTCATTGTATTTTTACTATAAATACTCTATAATATTACTTATATATTTACAGTATTTTATTAACACAAATGCAGTAAAATCATCAAAAAGAAATGAATGCTCATAACTGATAAGGAGGATTTATATTGAGTCTTAGAAATGATGCACAAATGATTATTGATTCAACAATTAAGGCAGCATTGCCTGATACGGCGGTCAAAAAAGCCCTAGAGAATGTTGATTTCTCCGGTGGTAAGCTAATCTTAATTTCAATCGGAAAGGCTGCTTGGTCTATGGCAAAGGCTGCTTCTGATTTACTTGGAGAACAAATCAATGAGGGAATAGTTATTACCAAATATGATCACTCTATGGGGGAGTTACCTCATATTCGTATATTTGAAGCGGGACATCCGGTTCCGGACAACAACTCTTTTGCAGCGACAGCGCAGGCCATTCAATTAGTTACAGGACTCTCTTCGAATGATAATGTACTGTTTTTAATATCCGGAGGTGGTTCTGCACTGTTTGAAAAGCCCTTAATTCCTGAGGACATGCTAGAGCAACTTACAAAACAACTCCTGGCAAGCGGAGCTGACATTGTCGAAATGAATACCATTCGCAAACGATTATCTGCAGTTAAGGGCGGTAAATTTGCTAAGCTTTGTGAACCGGCTAAGGTCTTCTCTGTGGTTTTATCTGACATCATAGGAGACCCACTTGATATGATTGCTTCCGGACCTGCATATCCGGATAGCTCTACCTGTCAGCAAGCATGGGATATCGTGAAAAAGTATAAGATCACAGTTACAAAAGAAATAGAAGAACTCTTGAATACTGAAACGCCAAGCACTCTTACAAATGTGACCACCAAAGTAACAGGTAGTGTCACTCAACTTTGTGTTGCTGCAGAGAAAAAATGCAGGGAACTCGGGTATGAGCCAATGACGCTTACAGCCAGTTTAAATTGTGAGGCAAGAGAGGCCGGAAGTTTCCTCAGTTCTATCGCCAGATATTATCGTAATACTGATAAATCACTTGCATTCATCGTAGGCGGCGAAACTGTAGTTCATCTTAAAGGGAATGGTTTAGGAGGCCGAAATCAAGAATTAGCGTTGGGATCTGCAATAGGCATCGCAGGTTTAGAAAGTACAGCAGTCTTTTCCATTGGTTCTGATGGTACGGATGGTCCAACCGATGCTGCCGGAGGCTATGTGGATGGGAACACTGTGAAGGTTCTTACTGATAAAGGTATAGATGTATTCCAGGTCCTTGAAGAGAATAATGCATATCACGGTCTAAAGTCCTGCGATGGTCTTATTATTACGGGTCCTACAGGAACAAATGTAAATGATGTATCTGTTTTGTTAATTAAGAGATAATACAAGCTGACAAAAAGGAGTCAGGCACCGGTATCGGCGTCAGACTCCTTTTCTATTCTGGAGTATCATTAATTATACCTTTCAACAGTTTGCTGAAGATGTTCACGCATCATTTTTTTTGCCATTTCAGCATCCCTCTGTTTAAATGCTTCTATTAATAGCTTATGATATTTTAATCCAACCTCAGAGCCGATCTCTTCAGTAACATTCTTAATCGTTCCACGAATGATCTCTCTTACGATATTATTTACTTGTATGATCAAGGAGTTCTTAGTGCTTTTCGCAACGATCATATGGAAATGCAGATCTTCATATACATATTTATCCAGTACATCTTTGAAATTAATCATTCTCTCTAAGCATTTCTCAAGGCGAAGGATATCTGCGTCGGTAATCCTCTCTGCTGCTATTCCGGCAGTTTCCGTCTCAATTACTAAACGGAATTCTAATACCTCACGAATGGATTCCTTGTTCAGAATAATATAAGGAATCATCTCTTTCATATAAACACCCGGATTAACTTCTTTTACATATGTACCTTCACCCAATTTCGTTTCTAATAATCCCAAAGTAATAAGTTTTGAAAGTGCATGTCTTACTGTTACACGGCTGACATTAAATAATGCTACAAGCTCATTCTCTGACGGAATTTTATCCCCCTGTTTCCAAACGCCGTTGATTAATTGCTCTTTTAACTGATCATATACCTGATCACTTATATTCACTTTTTTTATAGGATGAATTTGCATATAAAAACTCCTTTTTCATCTAAATAATGATTATCAAGTAATGATTTTAGTTAGCTTGGTTTTCTTGTAAACTTGTATTACAACTAATGTTACATGATTGTTTAAAATTTGTCAATTGTAATATTTTCCTATGGATATAATCGCAACGAAATAAGGTATCGTAATTAGTATACGATACCTCTCTCGCTTTCATACTTTTTAAACAAAATCCTTCTGCTGGGGATGCAAATCGGCTATTATGCTATTTTGTATATGTAAAATTTAGAAGGCAGTGTCATAAGGCCAAGGTTGTCCACCACTCATGCAGCCGCCATCGACACGATATTCACATCCTGTAATATAGGAAGAAGCATCGGATGCCAAAAGTAAGCAAACTCCAGTAATGTCTTCCGGGTATCCTGGTCTGTTCATCGCTATACGATCAAGTAAGTACTTGGATCTTTCAGGATGCTCCCAGGTCACGGTCGTCAGCGGTGTTTTGATATGACCGGGACTTACACAGTTAGCACGTATATTATATTTTGCCCACTCAACGGACATTGATTTTGTCAGTGATACAATAGCAGATTTTGTAGCTCCATAAACGGAGCATCCGCCTAAAATCCATCCTGTATTGTGTGAACCAATATTTATGATACTACCTGAATTCTGCTTTTTCATATAATGAGCAACTGCCTGAGAAAGGAAAAATACACCTTTCAGGTTAATATTCATAATCCTATCGTAGGTAGCTTCAACAACATCCGCCAAGCCTTCTCGTTTATTAATGCCCGCGCAATTAACTAAAACATCAATCGTGCCATTAATATCAGCAACTGCATCAACACATTTTTGAATATTATCCAACTCGGTAACATCCAGCACAAAGCTTGACGCTGCTCCACCTTCATCCTCAATTTTCTTTTGGATGATAGCCAGCTGCTCGGCATTAATATCACATAATGCAACATGAGCACCTGCTTTCGCCATACCCATGGCAACTTCACTTCCTATACCTCCGCCGGCACCGGTGAACATTACAGTCTTGCCCTTAAGAGAAAACATATTCTCTAAGTATGAATTAATACTCATTTATATCCTCCTAATATGCCGGAAACTACTTTCTTATTTCAATTCCGGCAAGCTTCTCATAGAATTTTGCAATTGCACTGTGGTCTTCCTGTCCGCAACCGCTGGCATGGAGGTTTTGCAGCATTTCCATCACTGTAGCGGTAAGCGGGAGTGGTGCTCCCACACTATGGCCGGTTTCCAAAGCGTTATTTAAATCTTTGATATGAAGGTCAATCTTAAATCCAGGCTTAAAGTTCCCATCAGTAATCATAGGTACCTTAGCGTTCATAACAGTGGAACCTGCCAATCCACCCTTAATAGCGTCAAACACCTTTAAGGGATCTACATTTGCCATCGTACTTAAGGTAAAAGCCTCAGAAACAGCTGCGATGTTTAGTGCAACGATGATCTGGTTAGCAAGCTTGGTTGTGTTTCCAGCTCCAATACTTCCACACAGTACGGCGCTGCTGCCCATGGACTTCAGTATGTCATAAACCTCGTTAAAGACAGCTTCATCACCACCAACCATAATGGACAAAGTTCCGTCAATCGCCTTAGGCTCTCCGCCGGAAACAGGCGCATCCAACATTTTGATTCCTTTTTCTGCACATTTCTTTTCAATTTCCTGAGAAACCAAAGGAGCAATAGAGCTCATATCAATTAGGATCGATCCGGCCTTAGCACCTTCCAGGACAC
>JAEZHX010000175.1 GCA_023436765.1 Bacillota bacterium | reverse complement strand
GGTTACAGCTTCATAAGCTTCCCTAGCTCAGTTGGTAGAGCAACGCATTCGTAATGCGTAGGTCGTGGGTTCGAGTCCCATGGGGAGCTGTTATAAAAGCCTTACAATTGTAAGGCTTTTTTCTGTTACACCCTTAAAACCGGTTAAGCATTCCTTGATGCACTTACTGAACTGCTCTTCCTTACATAGCACCCTTCAGAACCTCATAAAGCTCCTGTTCCACTGCCCGAATCTGTTTTCTGATTATGCCAAACTCAAAGATTGAGTCCGCAGCACTGACAAAATCATATAGATTACAATTACCCGTCCTCTCGCCGATTCCGAACAGGGTACAATCGATATATTTCGCACCGGCCTTAGCACCGATAATCGAGTTTGCAACTGCCATACCCAGATCGTTATGAACATGCATCTCTATTTCCATACCCGTATTTGAAAGGATCGTATCAACAAGCTCCTTCGTACGGCTTGGTGTAAGAACTCCTACCGTATCCGCAATCCGTATGATATCCACTCCTGCTCTCTTCAGCTCCTTGATCATACTGAGCATGAAGCCGATGTCGGACCGCGAGGCATCCTCCAAACCCACGGTCACATCGATATCACGGCTTTTCGCTGCATCCACGCATTCCAGAAGATTCTTGATCACCCAGCCCTTGTTCTTCTTCAGCTTACTGTATATCTGTACATAGGACACCGGCGCTCCGATATGGAGGATATCCGGCTTACAGGTGATGGATCGCTTTACATCGCTGATGTTCATACGACTCCATACGGATATCCTGGCTTTCTTCCTATTCTCAATAATCCTATAGATGCTTTCCTCCTCAGCCTCACTTAATATAGGGACCCCTGCCTCGATTTCATAGACGCCGAGCTCCTCCAAAAGCTTTGCGATTCTGACTTTGTCTTCGATACGGAGTGCTATCCCAGGACTCTGTTCCCCATCCCGCAATGTAGTATCAACAATGTATTTGGTTTCTTTCACAGGCAGTCACCTCCGATACCAGGCTTATAAATTCTTCGTTATTGAGGCTTTTGCGGTGTTCTGTACAGGTCTGCTTGACGGCGTGAAGTATCGTATTGATGAATGCTTCCTTCGGTACCGGAAGCTTCAGTTCCTCCAGCTTTAGAATCACCGCCTTTGTTCCGGAATGTTTTCCGATGACAAGCTCGGATTTCTGTCCGACACTACCCGGATCGTAAGCTTCATAGGTTGCAGGATTTTTTTAAGCCCATCCGCATGGATTCCTGCTTCCACCTGGAAGATGTTCCTGCCTATAATCGGCTTCTTTCTTCCAATGGGTTTGCCGGTGAATTTCTCATATAGATCGGCCAGATATGGTAATACAGTCAGATCCCGGTTTGGTTTATGCCTTGCTGCAAGTCGCAGAGCCATAATGACCTCCTCAGTAGAAGCATTGTTCTTGCACCCGGTAAAGCTGGTCGTTACTGCCTTACCATATCCCTGCAGCCACAGAACAGCCAGGGCACTGGCACAGCAGCAGGTATTCTCCGGGCAGAAGATGATCGAAGTATCAGGAAGTATTCTATTCAGCTCCGGAAGAATTTTCTCATATGGGCTGCATAATAAATCATCCAGTCCCACAATCCTCAGCTCCCTAACACCCTGCAGGGTCTTCAGTCTGACGATTTCTCTAATGTCATTGATCTGTACCTCAGTGATTACGCGTTCCAGACCATTCTCCCTATGACAGATGTAACGATGAAAGCCAGGATATTTCTTTATCTCCTCTATAGAGTCAATGTTAAGAAGGAAGCGCCCCTGCTCCGGCAGCTTCTCCATCCTCTCGTATGCCGCTACGGACAATTCAACTTCATCTACACCAATCAGAAAGAGAAGTCTGCAGAATTCAACCAGATCTTCTTTCGAAGGCAATGCTTGATCCAAGGCAGTTAATGTATTATCAATGATCCGGAGCATAACCCCTCCTCCTTTTTCGTTATCAATAATCTTTCATGAGAATATCGGACATTTCCCTGCCTATACTCTGCAGCAGGTACACTACAGAGCTCTTCGAACAGCCCATTATGTTAAATTGTACAGGTTAGATCATGAATTCCTCCACCGGCATCCCTTGAAGTAAATGCTTCTCTACAATCTCCGGGACACTATCCTCCGTCAGACTGCCGTACCAAATACCCTCCGGATAAACAACTGCAACCGGACCCTTCTCACAGATGCCGAAGCAGCCTGTATTAGTCACCATGACCTCACCGGATAAATCAAAATCCTCGATGGCTTCCATGAATTTCTGTACAATATCGACAGATGCCTTCGAATAGCATAGACCCTTCTGCTGACCGTTTACCCTGCAGCTTGTGCAGACAAATACATGATATTTTAATTTTACCATACTCTTTATTCCTTTCCCTTCAACCCACACAGGCTTTCTCATCTATAGTGACCCGCCGGTGGCCAGAATACATGTTTTTCTTAAATATTGCCTCCACTGTCAGCCGTTAAGAAGCGAGTATCTCGGCTGCAGCCTTCACGACCGAGGCTTCTATCCTGTCATACGAAGTGTATACCCGAATCCCCTTTTGCCTCAGTTTCTCCTTCGGCAATTCCCCGATCCGCAGGGCGATGACTGCCCTGCAATCCTCTATGGTCTTGATGATCCGATTGATTTTATCTTCTCCGGAACCACATTCCTCCGGTCCGTTGCAGTACTTTGGTATGGATCGCTTCTCCAGGAATATGGCTTTTCCGTCCTTGTATTCATATACATAGAAAGCCGTGACCTGACCGAAATGCTGATCAACGACGCTCCCACTTTTTGATGCTACTGCTACCTGGATGGGATTGCCGCTTAATGCAGTGTTCCATATCAGGGAGGGCCCTTCACCCAGCGTTCCTGCGGCATCCGCTCTGCACTGTCGGCAATGGTACATCTGTTTCAAAATGCTGCCGCATTGTTTCCTGATCACAGCGATCTCCTGCTGGCTGCTAAGCGGCAGCTGTTCAAAGGCGCTGCCTTCGACCGATATCATCGGCATGATGTTGGTCATGGTCACTCCCAGCTCCTTCACCTTCTTTACCACTTCTGCGATATGATCATCATTGATGCCCTTCAGAACCACAATGTTCACCTTACAGATAATCCCCCTGTCAGTTAACCTCTTGATCCCGGCCATTTGGTTTGCCAGTAGAATTGCAGCCGCAGCCTCGCCGGTATATCTTTCCCCCATATAGTCTATATAACGGTAAATCCTTGCTCCAATCCTCGGATCAACCGTATTCATGGTAACAGTAACATGGGTTACCCCCACCTCCATCAGCTGATCAGCGTATCGGGGAAGCATCAATCCATTGGTGGACAGACAGAAGGTAACCTCGGGATCATGAGCACGTATTGATGTAAGAGTTTCCATGGTTTCAGCGAAATTAGCCAACGCATCTCCCGGGCCTGCGATTCCCACCACCGTGAGATTGGGTAGTCTTTTCTTGGCTTCCAGGTACCTTGCCAGAGCTTCCTCCGGCTGCAATACACCCGTCGTTACCCCCGGTCTGCTTTCATTGGGGCAGTCGTATTTTCTGACACAGTAATTGCAGCTGATATTGCATTTTGGTGCAATCGGAAGATGAATCCTGGCATATTGATGGGCACCACAATTAAAACATGGATGGGTGGCAGTCTTCTCCTCCGTTGTCGGGCTTTCCTTCCCGACCTCCTTCTGTAATTCAAATACGGAGATCTCCTTCTCCTGGTTCGGGTCACTCCGGTGGGGCTTAAGCAAAGTCCTCCCTGATTTCATTCCGGACTCCTTATAATACCGGTGGAATAGCTCTTCTCTGAAGCTGCTTTCCTTTCTGCCCAGGACAGCATTGGTGATATCGTCCAGTAAGGTCAGTGCTCCTTCGTAGCCCAGCATTCTAAGCCGCTGTCCACCCACCCGGTCATGAATGGGAAAGCTCCTTCGGATCAGGTCAATCCCAAGTCGTTCTGCCATCCTTCTTCCATCGGAATTTCCGATCAGGATATTGACTTCTAATTCTCTGGCGACTTCTTCTATGGTCTGGAAATCCGTATCCTCCAGTATCTCAATCCGTCCGGCAAGGAATTTCTCAGCCACTCCTGCAATCTCCTGCCGCACCAGCTCTTCAAACCTCGTACCTTTCGTACCTATCGCAGTAATGAGCGGAACAATTCCGTTTTCGGCACAAAGCCTTACCGTACTGTAAACAAAATCCGGTTCCCCATAGACTGCTGCTCTTGCTTCACTATTATATTTATGGGAATCGATCATGGCGTCCAGATAGCGGGAACGCTCCTTCGTAAGAGCCTCCGGAATCGGATTGCCTGACAGCTCAGCCAGCCTTTTGATCAGCGCGTCATTATCACGCAGTCCGATTGGCAGGTTCAGCTTCTCATACGGGATACCGTAATTCTCCAGAAGATAGTGTCCAACTGAATTTGTGTCCCCTGTGAAGGCTGATAACTCCAGCGTAAACCTGGCTCCTGCCATATCTCTGATGTCCTCGATGCCCGTTCCTCCCTGTGGAAGCTTAGAGTATTCCGACTGATATCCACCATCCAGATTCTCCGAGAGATCCGGCAGCAGGATATACTCCAGGGAGAAGCTCTCCAGTAAATTTTTCAGGTATCTGGTATCCGCAGGGGAGATCGGTCCTGTTATGATATTTATTTTATTATTTTTCGCAGACCCCATCGGCACTGCCTTTACAATCCCGATCAGAGCCTCCAGATAACCTTCATACTGGCTGCCGCCATAGCCTGCCGAATGAACCGGTATTACTGTAATATGGCGATATTCCGGATACTCCTCATAAAACTTATTGATGATGCGATGGATATCTTCTCCTATGGTTTCTGCCAGACAGGTGGTAGCAACCCCGATCACCTCCGGCTGATATACCTTAATCAGGTTCACCAGACCCAGGATTAGATTTTTCTCTCCTCCATACACTGTTCCCTCTTCCGTAAGGGAGGAGGAAGCAATATCCACCGGTTCATTGTAATGAGTGGCCATATGTCTGCGGATATAGGTACTGCAGCCCTGGGAGCCGTGAAGTATTGTCATGCATTTTCTAATCCCATATAAAGCAGTAACGGCACCCATGGGCATACACATCTTGCAGGGATTTACGTTCAGATTTACCAGGTTTCCTTTCATATACACCCCTTTCTGCTGCCGTAGGCAGCTCATTAACCAAAAGCAATTTTCAATTCGCTATTTGAAAAGTGCACTTCTTTTCGACCTACCCTTCTATGACTGAATAATATAGTTCCACACAGGGTGATTCATGCTTTGGTTAATCTCCTTCGCGAAATTAATCACTCCGTCAAAGCCGCATAAGGGGTGCTTCCGTTCATGGTTATGATCACAGAATGCAACTCCAAGCTTATAGGCCAGTGGTCTTTCCTTCACTCCGCCCACCAGGATATCTGCCCCTTTCTCCTTCATGAATCTCTCAAGCTCGGCCGGATTGGTATCATCCAGGATTATGGTATCCTCACTGACCAGCTCCTCTATGATGTCATAATCCTCTTTCTTGCCGGTCTGGGTACCTACTACTACTGTTTCCATACCCAGGTCTCTAAACTGTCGGATCAGTGAGATAGCTTTGAAGCCGCCCCCAACATAGATTGCAGCTTTTCTGCCTGCAAGCTTATTGCGATAAATCGTAAGGATTTCCCTTAGCTTTTCGGTTTCCTTGTTACAGAACTCTGTTGCGAGCCTCCTGGCTTTCTCGTCCCGTAGGGCCTCCGCGATACGGATCAGGGAGCTTACCGTATCCTCAATCCCATAGAAGCTGACTTTAATGTACGGAATCCCCCGCTCCTCCTCCATCCGGTTCGCCAGATAGGTACTGGAGCCGGCACATTGAACGATATTTAGTTCTGCTGCCGGTGCCTGAATCAGGGTATCATAATCGGCATCCCCTGTAATCGTTGCGATCACGGGGATTCCCATTCGATTAATATAATCCTTTACGATCCACAGCTCACCTGCCAGGTTGAAATCCCCCAAGATATTAATTCCCCTCCGTTTTGCCGGTTTATGGGGTGACAAAAGCTCCATGATTGCATCACAGGCCAGTTTATAGCCCACTGATTTATTGCCGGAGAAGCCAGGTGATTTTACCGGGATGACTCTCATGCTGTAACGGGAGGACATCCTCCTGCAAACCGCCTCAACATCATCTCCGATGACACCGACGATGCAGGTTGCATAAACGAAGATCAGTTTAGGCCGGTACTTCTCAGCCACCTCGATAATCGCTGCCTCCAGCTTCTTCTCCCCGCCAAAGATGACATCCTTCTCCCTGAGATCTGTGGAGAAGCTGTTACGGTACAATTCCTCCCCGCTGCTTAAGCTTCCCCTTATATCCCAGGTATAGCTGGCACATCCGATGGGTCCGTGAACGATATGGAATGCATCCGTAATCGGATTTAATACAACCCTGGCACCACAGTATACGCAAGCTCTCTGACTCACTGCACCGGATACGCTGTTCGCATCGCACTTTAACCCATTTCCTCGGCAGCCACCCTCCTGCTTCCTCCTGATAGAATCCTTACGATCCTCTAAAACGTATGCATTCTCCATACTAGCCTCCATTCTGATGCTTTTCGGCTTCTAAGGCCACCTTGAGCGAAACTCCGTAGCTCTTCCCAAGAATTACTGCTTGAAGGAATCCTTTTTACATTACCATCTCAAAATCTTCCTCTGTACTGTCCCTGTCCATGCGATCCATCAAAGCTCCTGTAATCAGCTCTGCCAGCCTCATACCACCCCGATAACCGACCAAGGGCAGATAGGAATGAATATATCGGTCGATAATCGGAAAGCCCGCCCTGACGAAGGGAATATCCTCAGCTCTGGCAATATACTTTCCATGAGTACCTCCGATCAGAAGGTCCACATTTTCCTCCTTGATCCATTGGTGAAGCTCGTATAGATCACCGTTTGCCTTAGCCCTGCAGCCCTGCACCCCAAATTTAAGGAACAGCTCCTCAGCTGCGTCTACAAAGGAATCTCCCGGTGTTCCGGTCACAAGGTATTTCGGTATCATTCCCATCTCCAGTGCATACTCAGCGAGACTTAAGACTGTATCCGGATCTCCGAAAATGGCAACCTTCTTATTATAGGTATAGGGATGAATATCAATCAGAATATCCACCAGCTGTCCCCGCTCCTCTTCCAATGCATAGGGAACTTCTTTCTTCGTGATACTCTGCAATGCCATGATGTACTCATCCGTTCGTCCGATACCAATCGGTAATGGAAGCAGCCGGTAAGGTACACCGCATTTCTTCGATAAAGCCTCCGCCGGTGCCTCTGAGGTTACCTTACCGAAGGCAATGGTACACTCGGAATCTCCCAACGTAATAATCTCCTCCACTGTTGTACCGCCCTTTGGATACAGTTCGAATTTACCGGTCATCGGAGAATCCATGACACCGCTGGTATCCGGCAGCATCGTGTAGGGCACGCCCATCAGCTCCGCAATCCGTTTCATTTCCCTCATATCTCCGGGGTTCACGAAGCCCGGAAGAATGGCTGTCTTTCCGTTCTTCTTACCCGACTTGACGGCCAGATACTGGATGAAGCTCGCCACCATATTGCTGAACCCGGTGATGTGGGAGCCCTTGTAGCTTGGTGTATTCGTATGCACCATATACTTGTCATCGGGGATATCGATGCCCTGGATCAGGGCATTCAGGTCATCCCCGATGGTTTCTGACAGACAGGTGGTATGCACGGCAATGATCTTAGGATTATAGATATCAAAAATATTCTTGGCGGCAGTCTTAAGATTTGTTCCTCCACCAAATACAGAAGCGCCCTCTGTAAAGGAACTGGAGGACGCCATTGCCGGATCTTTAAAATGTCTTGTCAGAAACATCCTATGAAATGCACAGCAGC
>JAEZHX010000113.1 GCA_023436765.1 Bacillota bacterium | reverse complement strand
TGAAAAGGCTGATGATTAACCGCAGCGCCTTAGTGAGGCAGACCTGCAAAGTCTTTCATCAGCCAATCCTGATGCTTTTCATGATAAAGAATTACCCATCAGAAAAGCTCCGGTATTTATAAGTTTCGTATATCACTTTATCCGTTATACTTTCTATTATTAATCTTACTCATATCGTTTTGTACTTAATTTTCGATCATCCAGGCTGCCATATCATTAATTACCTGCTTGTCAACAGAGCTGGGAATGTTGTATTCGGATAAATCCTTTTCCCCGGTTGATGCCATGAATAAATGATTCAGGTTATCGTACAGCTTAAAGGTAACATCCTTACGATTCTTTAAAAGCTCCTGCCATGCAGGATAGTCCCTATCCGCATAGACCTGTAAATCTGCGCTGCCCTGGGCAATGAACATCGGTACCTTAAGAGTCTTTAAAATCTCAGGTATATCAATCAGATTCAGGCTGTACCAGTAGGAAGCCGGCATACCGAGATAATCTCCGGCTGATTCCACAGTAAGCCCTTTGACTTCTTTCGCCTGTTTCCGTACCTCGTCCATTACCTTTTTGTCTCCGTTTCCTAATAGCTCCTGTTGATCTATCACGATATCCTCCAGCTTTCTCGGGCTTCCGGCCAGGCAGAGAATCCCCCTAATCTCTTCATGGTCAGCAGCAATCTTCGGAGCCAGCATCCCACCCAGGCTATGACCCAGGACATAAATTCTTCCTGTATCAATCTGATCGCAGCCGGTAGCAAAGGCAATCGCAGCATCTACATCATCCAAGGAGTCCAGCTGGATGGTAATCCGTTCTGAAGCCAGTTCGGGATATGCTGCCAGCCGTTCCTGATAACGAATTGTGGCTATTCCCCTCTCTGCCAGTCCATGAGCGATATCCCGGAAGGGCTTATTGACACCGTTCCCTATAGATTCATCCCAATCATGGGTTCCGGAACCGGGAACCAGAATGAGGACCGGCGGCTTTGTGGCTCCATTCGGCAGTGTCAGAATTCCATCCACAGGGTAGTCTCCTCCCTCTCCAATCCTGATAGCCTGTTCCGCGTATACATCTGTTGTCTCCAGCTGCATGCCGGCAGTAGCATAATTCAGCCATAAGCCGTCAATCTTACATTTATCGTTGTAGGTAAATGTAATCTTTAGTCCATTGTTTTCATATTTTAGAACAATAAAGACATTCCGGTAAGCACCCTCCGTCTTTTGTTCTACAGAGTAGATTTCTTCAAAATCACCTAAGCCTGCAACCGTCGTATCCCAGGAGCTCTTTAAGCTGTTCTTCGTTAATTGCAGCTTAACCAGGGGGGAAAATAATTCATGGGTCTGGTCAAAGTCACCCTTTACCAGCTGCAATGCCAATTCCTTGCTTAGCTCTGTCAGATCGGCTTCCCCGGTCTGTCCCTTTGTATTTACCACAGCATCCGATACTGCTTCCTCGGCATTTTTAAGCTCTGTACTTTCTTGTGCTTCACTCTCTGATATCTTGTCCTCGGCTCCAGCTATGGCAGTGTCCGCCTCTGTTTTGGAGGACTCTGCTCCTGTTCCTGTGCCCTCTGTGACTGCTGTGTTGTTCTCCTGATCCGGAGCCTTCTCCACTTCGTCCTTCCTGGAACAGGCTGCAGCACTCATCAGGAAAGCGAATAGAATTACAATCATTATGACCCGTTTCATACTATCATCCCCATATCATATCGTAGTATTTTTTATCGTCCCTCTCCAGAGACTGCAGGCACTTCTTCCCACATATAGCTCAGATCCACAAATCCATAGCAAAAGCTTACCACAATCATCCATCCTGTTCCATACATTAATTATGAAGAAATCATTAGAAAACGATTAGATGATAGGCTGCTGCTTCAGCTTTGCTTATTCCTTAATTTTCTTAATGGCCACCGACAGCATCAGCTTAATGCGGTTCAGCTGATTAACACTGGAGATTCCGGGGTCATAATCGATAGGGATGATATTCGCAGCAGGGTATCTCTCCTTGATCGGCTTGAACATTCCCTTCCCTGCGACGTGATTTGGCAGGCAGGCCAAGGGTTGGACACAGATGATATTATCCGTACCCTGCACAATCAGCTCCAGCATCTCAGCAGTCACCAGCCAACCCTCTCCTGTCTGGTTCCCCAGAGACAGTACCCCGGAGGCCATCTCTGCCAGCTCCTCAATCGGAGTGGGGGGATGAAAGCGTTTGCTCCTCGCAAGCTCTCTGCTTAATAGTTCTCGGAAGCGGTGGATATAATAGACTGCGAAGTCACTTGCCCTCATGTTTAGTTTCGACCCGGCAAGAAATCGGAACCGGAATCGTGCATTGTAAGCAGAATATAAGATATAATCCATAAGATCAGGTACAATTGCTTCTGCTCCTCCTTCCTCCAGGATGCTGACGATATCATTGTTCGCTGTCGGATGGTATTTCACCAGTATCTCCCCCACAACTCCAACTCTGGGTTTCTTAATATCGGTCAGCTCCAGCTGGTCAAAATTTTTGATGATGCCTTTCACATTATGCTCAAAGTCACGCTTACCGGAGCGTCTTAAGTTCTCCTTCGCTTTCTCGTTCCACTTCTCATAAAGCAGCTGTGCAGAGCCCGGAAATCTCTCATAGGGCCTGGTTCGGTTCAATACCTTCATAAACAGGTCCCCATATACGATTGCCATAATGCAGCGGTTGATCAGCCTGACTGAATACTGAAAGCCCGGTTGCTTCTCAAGACCTGCAGCATTGACTGATATGATTGGTACCTGGGGAAAGCCTGCCTGCTTCAGCCCCAATTCCAGCAATGCCATATAATTCGTTGCACGGCAACCCCCACCACTCTGCGTAATGATGACTGAGGTTCTCTCGGGCTTAAACTGCCCCGATTTCAACGCCTTCACCACCTGCCCTACCATGATGATAGCCGGATAACAGGCATCATTATTTACATACCTCAAACCTTCCTCCACAGCAGAGCGGTCATAAGCCGGGAGTACCTCCAGATGGTATCCACAGGAACGGGCAGCCTCCCGGATCAGATCAAATTGGATCGGTGCCATCTGAGGAGCAAGAATGGTATGAGTCAGTCTCATCTTCTTTGTGAACACAGGCTTCCAACTATACTCCCGTTGCTCTGCGTCCAAATGTCTGGGAGCCTTACGTCCCTCCATCGCAGCGATCAGGGAACGGAGCCGGATCTTCGCTGCCCCCAGGTTATTTCCCTCATCTATCTTCAGCATGGTATAAAGCTTTTCTCCTGAAGCAAGCAGCTCTGTGATCTGATCCGAGGTGACAGCATCCAGTCCGCAACCGAAGGAATTCAGCTGAACCAGCTCCAGGCAGGGCTCCTGTGCCACTAAGGACGCTGCCCGGTAAAGCCTCGAATTATAGGTCCACTGATCCACCACCCTGAGCCTCTGCTTCAGACCGGACAGATGGGCGATACTGTCCTCCGTCAGAACTGCTAATCCATAAGAAACGATCAAATCGGATATTCCATGATTGATCTCCGGATCCACATGATAGGGTTTCCCGCAGAGTACGATTCCTTTTTTATTGTTTGCTCTTAAGAACGACAGGGTCTCCTCGCCCTTCGTCTGAATATCCTTCTTATATTGCTCTCTTTCCCTGCAGGCTAATCTGACGGCTTTCTTAGCCTCCTGCCGGGTAACATGGTAGTCCTTAAACTCCTCTTGAATTCTCTCAACAAGAACCCTCGGATCCTCCAGTGACAGGAAGGGTGCAATGACCTTCACCTGGTATCTCTTAAGCTCCTCTACGTTATTACGAATCACTTCCGGATAGGAGGTGACGATCGGGCAGTTATAGTGGTTGGTTGCCTCAGTAAATTCTTTCTTTTCATAGACCACGCAGGGATAGAATATCGTCCTGATCCCATGGTCAATCAGGTCCATGATATGCCCATGACTCAGCTTTGCAGGGTAACAGACCGATTCGGAGGGAATGGTCTCCAGCCCCTTCTCAAATAACCTCTTGCAGGAGGGAGAGGAGATGATTACCCGGAATCCAAGGCTGGTCAGCAGAGTAAACCAGAACGGATAATTCTCGTACATATTCAGAACTCTTGGTATTCCGATGGTACCGCGAGGTGCCTCCATTTCCTTCAGGGGCTGATAGCCGAAGGTCCTTCTGTATTTATAACGATATAGATCAGGGAGCTTGTCCTCTCTGGATATCTCCTGACCAAGGCCCCTCTCACAACGGTTTCCGGTAATAAAGCCTTCCCCATTCGTGAAGCTATTCACGGTAAGGAGGCATTGGTTCGTGCATTTATTACAGCGTCGGTGAGTAGAGGTCATCTGAAAATCTTGAAGAGCTTCGAGGGGTAATAATTCGGATATCTCAGCAGCAGTCTTGGTAACAAAGCCTGAACCAGCATGCCGCAATTCAGAAGTTTGCAATGAGTCAGTAGCTTGCTTCTCCTCTTGATATCGCTCTCTTGCTATCAATGCTGCGCCGAATGCTCCCATGAGTCCTGAGATATCCGGGCGAACCGCTTCTCTTCCTGTAAGCCTCTCGAAGCAGCGAAGCACTGCATCATTATAAAAGGTTCCGCCCTGGACGATGATATGCTTTCCCAGATCCCTCGGATCTCTGATCTTAATGACCTTATATAATGCATTCTTAATGACGGAGTAGGATAGTCCGGCTGACAACTCCGATATCCCTGCTCCCTCCTTCTGGGCTTGTTTTACCTTGGAATTCATGAAGACAGTACATTTTGTGCCCAGATCCACGGGGGACTTCGCATATAGAGCTTCATCCGCAAGCTCCTCTATTTTTATATGAAGCGAGGCAGCAAAGCCCTCCAGAAAGGAGCCGCAGCCGGAGGAACAGGCTTCATTTAATAAAATACTGTCGATTGCCCCCTCCTTCAGCCTGAGACATTTCATATCCTGTCCACCGATATCAAGAATAAAATCCACCTCGGGCAGGAAGAACCTGGCTGCTTTATAATGGGCAATCGTTTCAATCTCACCATAGTCCGCATGCAAGGCAGCCTTCATCATTGCTTCTCCATAGCCGGTGACAGCAGTTCTAATAATCCTGGCTTCCTTAGGGAGTATTTCATATAGTTCCTTCAATACTTCAACGAGCTTTTTCAATGGATTGCCCTCGTTGCCACCATAGTAGGAATAAAGGAGTTCTCCCTCTTCTCCGATTGCCGCTACCTTAGCGGTGGTGGACCCCGCATCAATTCCTAAGTAGACTCTTCCCTGATACCGGTGAAGCTCTTCTCTCCGAACCCTTGCCCGGTTATGTCTAAGCTTAAATTGCTGATATTCCTCCACACTCTTAAAAAGGGGTTCCATGCGGCTGACTTCTTCCTCTCTAAGGTCCGAGATCAAAGTTACTTTTGTCTTTAGCTTTCCCAGAGGAATTCCTTCCTTCTGCTTTGCAGACAAAGCAGCTCCTATCGCAGCAAACAATTGGGAATTCTCCGGACAGACAGCTTCACTCTCTGTCAGCCCCAGGCTTTCGATGAAACGTTTTCTTAATTCCGTAAGAAAATGAAAAGGTCCGCCAAGGAATGCCACCCTACCGCGAATCGGCTTCCCACAGGCAAGACCACCGATGGTCTGATTCACCACGGCTTGAAAGATGGAGGCAGCGATATCTTCTTTTCTTGCCCCTTCATTGATCAGGGGCTGGATATCCGTCTTAGCAAATACGCCGCATCGGGACGCGATCGGATAAATCACCTGATAGCCCTTTGCGAGTTCATTCAAACCGGCCGCATCCGTATGGAGCAGGACTGCCATCTGGTCGATGAAGGCTCCTGTCCCACCGGCACAGCTGCTGTTCATCCTCTGCTCCACTGATCCCTTCAGATAGGTAATCTTCGCATCCTCCCCTCCCAACTCGATCACGACCTCGGTCTGAGGGATCAACGCCTCCACTGCACAGTTACAGGCGATCACCTCCTGAATAAAAGGAAGCGCAAGCCATTCCGATACTGAGAGACCGCCGGAGCCGGTAATACTGATTCTGGCACCGATATCTCCAAGTGCTTGATAACACTCCCTGACAAGAGTAATTAAGGTTTCCTTCATATCCGAAAAATGTCTTCGATAATCGTTATATAAAAGCTGCCCATCCTCACCGAGCACTACCAGCTTCACTGTTGTCGAGCCGATATCAATTCCTAATCTGTAATCCTTCATGCTGCATACTCCTAGACATAATTTATCTATCTATTATGAACAGGAAACCGAAAATCATTCAAAAAACTGCAGGAAGTGAAATTGAGCTGAAACGGCAAGCCGGTTTATATAAAAAAAGCAAGATGCATCTATGATAGGTTACCTTCTCTCCTTGTATATAACAAAGGGTAGAAAGTAAGCATCCTGATGCTTCTTGCTCATATAAAGAAATATAAAATGAACTAGGTATATTTATTTCGTCAGATCCAGATTGATCCGGCCGTCCTTGATCTCAATGATCCTGTCGGCTTTCTCTGCGATTCTTCGGTCATGGGTGATGATAATGAAGGTAGTCTTGCGCTCTTCATTAATCTTGCGGAGCAGTTCGTAGATGTTCTCGGTGGATTCCGAATCCAGGTTACCGGTCGGTTCATCCGCTAGGATGATCTTCGGATTATTAATCAGGGATCTGGCAATGGCTGTTCTCTGCTGCTGACCGCCTGACATCCTGTTAGCTGGATTGTTCTTCACCTTCTCCAACCCGACCAGCTTCATCAGCTCTTCCGCCCTTTCCTTCACTTCCTTGGTAACCTTCCCATTCTGAATGCGGAAGGGCATCAGTACATTCTCCAGCGCTGTGAATTCGGGCAGCAGATAATGAAACTGGAACACGAAACCGATGGTTCGATTTCTTAAGTCTGCCAACGGGTTTCCTTTCATAGTGTTTACCTTCGTTCCGGCAATGGTGACTTCACCTGAGGTGGGCTGATCCAGGGTTCCCATAATATTTAAAAGAGTACTTTTCCCGCTGCCGGACTGGCCGATCACGGAGTTAAAGGTACCATCTCCAAAGGAAAGGTTGATGTCATATAACACCTGTGTCTGAACATCCTTCCCATATATCTTATTAATATCTTTTAATTCCAATATGTTCATCATCAATTCTCCCTTCCTAGTTGTTGCGGATGATATCAATAGGATTCAGCTTCGAGGATTTTACCGCCGGTATCAGTGCCGCTAGGGCTGAAGCCGTAACCGCGATGCAGCCACTGAGGATGATAAAGGAAGTACTGATATAGAGCTGTACTACCGGTGTCCCATCCGGATTCAGTGCAAATTTCGTAAATGCATAGGATAATCCGAGGCCTAACAGAATTCCCAACAGAGCACCGAAGAAGCCAAGGATGAGTCCTTCTGAAAGGAAGATAAAACCGGAGGGCACATTCCGTATGCCCATCGCCTTTAAGATGCCGATCTGTTTTGATTTCTGCATGACGGTAATGGCCAGAACGCTGGCGATTCCGAGTACAACCGAGATCAATACGAAGACCTGTATCATAAGGCTGGAGATGCTTTGTCCCTGAAGCCCGCTGAGCAGCTGCTCATTCTGGGCCTGCCACTGGTCTACTTTAAGCTCTTTGTTGCCCAGGGTGTCCGATATTCTGAGCGCAATTTCGTCGGTACGGAATACCGCAGCCTCCTTAACCTGTAGTTCAATGGAGGTTATTTTATCCTGTGCCTCAAAGATCTCCTGAGCTGCTTTCAGGGCTGTGATGCCCCAGCCCTTATTCAGTCCGGCTACCTTGAGGTCGAAGAAACCTACTACCTTACATTCCACTTCTTTCTGATTTGTAGTTGTGATCAAAATCTCATCCTGTAAGCCGATCCCGTATTCTTCTTTCAGATCGATTCCGATCATGATTTCATTGTTATCTGCCGGAAATGAACCTTCTACGATTCGATCCTTCAGCTGATAGATTCCGTCCGCCTCCTCTAGCTGAAGACCACGGATCAGGATGGATTGGGAATTTTCCTTATATTCGAGGAATGCAGGAAAATCTGCGGCAGGGGATACATCCTCGATCTCACTGTCCGCTGCCAATATTTTCTCTGTAAGTCCCTGATAATTTGAAATCAGCTTATCCTCCGTCAATGAGGTTACTGTTATCTGTGAGGAGAAGCCAATCGTTTTTTCCACCAAGCCCTTCTGCAATCCCTGTATTAAGGATCCGATGAAGATCTGCACGGAGACACCGATAGCGATACCGACGATAATCAGCAGCGTTTGTCCTCGGTTGGATCTTAAAAATCTGAGTGCTACTTTGAAACCTAATTTCATACTCCAATTCCTCCCTCTGCCAAACGGCGAATATCTTCGAAGGATCTCGCGTAGCTATCGGCTCCGACTAATTTATATTTCTCCGGAGCTTCCTCAAAAGCATGGCCGCCTACTACAACTTTCAGCTGATTTCCAACGGCTGCCTTAAGCTCCTCAATCATTTTCTTGGTTACAAAAAGATTATAATAATTACTTACGCTGATGGCCACGATATCCGGGCGGATGACATGGACCGCATTATAAAAATCCTTATAGGGTGTATTGCTTCCTACGTAGATCGCCTGATATCCGCAGATGGTGAAGAAATCCGCTGCCATCCTTGCTCCGAGATCATGATATTCATCGGGCGGGCAAAGTATCGCAGCTGTTCCCCTTGCCGGCAGGTTAAGTTTTTGTCTTAATGCCAAAACATAAGGATAACAGCCTTCCACAATGGTTCTGACCATCGCGGTTTTTACGTGCTCCTTCCAGATGCAGATTCTCTGATCTTCTAGCTCGCAGGTCATATGATTCAGCATAGGCGCTAATATCTTCTCATACAACGTAATTACATCCAGTTCCCCCCGCTCCAGCTGATCAAGGATATAGGTAACTGCCATTTCCTTATCTTCCTCTTTAAAATACTGATGGAATTGATCATAGATGCTTATCATTCCTTTATCTCCCTCCAAATAAGTGTTTAAATCCGATTATGTACTGTACGATTAGTAGCCAGTAGTCCCACTGTATCCTTAAAGATTTTTTAATTACATTATATACCACTTACCATATTATGTAAAGTAGTTTTTAATAATAATTACTATTATTATCATTCATAATAAACCTATGAAATCTCAGGATTCCTTATAATCAATTTGCATCCTTTCCATCCTAAAACTGACCTAAAAGGACTTTCAAAATGCAATCAATTTAAGTATCAACTGTCAATGTAACGTCCTTTGTTCCCGGTGGTAATTATTCCGAAGTTTGTCCACCTTCACAAATTTCTACTGGACGAATTCCGGGTAAGTTATTATAATATAGTTATCGGATGAAATATAATAAGAGGAGTGAAAAATATGGCGAATAGAGATATCAAAAAAGAAGTAAAGAAGAAGAAAAAGACTGATACCGGTGTAATGCCATCCTTAAAACCGATTATGCCCGAGCCGGAAGTAATCAAGAAGCCTAAGAAAAATTCCTAAACTGATCAAGACTTGTTCCTAAACGAAAGAGGGCTTAAGCAAAACTGATGAAACAGTAGTTTTGCTTAAGCCCTCTTATGTTAAGGTTTCATGTGATGCTTGTATTATTCCATATTATGTATCCGATTTATATTCTGACCTTCAGACTGCGCATATCCTCCAGGGCCTGCTCTATGTTCTTAAAATGTATGGTTTGGAACCCATGCTTTGCAGCAGCATCAATGTTCGACTTCACATCATCCAGGAATATTGCCTCCTCCGGCTTCAAATCGTATTTTTTAATCAGTGCCTCGAAGATTCCAGGCTCCGGCTTAACACTTCCTACTTCATAGGATATCACTCCTCCGTCAGCAAGCCCGATAAATGAGAAATGCTCCAAGGCATATTGAAAGTTCCTGCCTCCATAATTGGACAGAAGGTATACCTGATAGCCATTCTCCTTAAGGCTCTTGATTAATCCTGCCGAATAATCAAATTCCCTGACTGCCGTATCACTGAATAATATGAACTGCCTGATCTCGGAGGCTATTTCAGGATCATTAGCCATAAACTGTTCGATCAGACCCTCTTCTAAGGTTACACTTCGGTCCATCTCCTTCCATAGAGGGTGATTTACCGTTGCTTTCCCAATCCTTTCGACCATTTCTTCCGAAAAGCCATGCTCCCTGATACAATCCTCCCAGACAAAGGGAGCCAGGACATTTCCGATATCAAATACAATAACCTTAATCATGATGTATCTCCTCAGGTTTTATTATTTTCCAGCTCTGAAGCTCTATGATTTGGCGGGAATAGATAGCAGTAATTATAAAGCAGTTATCATAATCCGTCAAATCCTTCCACTCGGTATTCTGTTTCATATACCATAGGATAATTAGTCCGGAACTTCGTTATTAAATCATAGACTTACCAAGAAGGTTCCGGTTGTAACGATATCAAGTAAGGATAACCTCCTTCGTCATAATCTTCTCTGCGAAGATCCGGTCATGCTCGACGAAGATCATCGTTGGCTGATACTTAAGAAGTAGCTCCTCCAGCTGTATCCTGGAGAGAACGTCAATAAAATTCAATGGCTCATCCCATAGAAATGCATGGGCCGGCTCCGCCAGGCTCCTGGCCAGCAAAACCTTCTTCTTTTGTCCTGCACTGAACTCCTCCATATTCTTTTCGAACTGGTTTCTTGAGAAGTCCAGCTGCCGAAGCACTGTCTTGAAGATGGTCTCATCCAAGCCATGATAGTAAGCATAATCCTTCAGATTACCCGTCAGCCCGGAGGTATCCTGGGACACATAGGAAATCTTCA
>JAEZHX010000018.1 GCA_023436765.1 Bacillota bacterium | reverse complement strand
ATTATCTTGATAAGAATACCCCGTTAAGGTTTGATGTGGATGACCTGTTTTATTATGCCCATCATAAAATCATGAGGCGGGGAGGACATCTCTTTGTATCTGATTACGGCATGCAGGTCAGCCTCCTATCACGCTACGGAATTAAGAACTATTCAGTCCCGGGAAGGGATTATGTTTTTATGAATGGGGACTCTACTGATTTCCGATATGCGAATATCGGGATAATAAACCGTTATCACGGAGTAACTAGGGTTAACCGCAAGGGCTACCCGGTCTATCTGGCGAAAATTCATATCAACGGTGATTTTCTGGTTGGCAGATACCGTACGGAGGAAGAGGCAGCCATCGCTTATAATAAGGCTGCTATTGTATTAAGAGATAGGGGAATTACTAAGAATTATCCTCAGAATTACCTGGAGGGAATGGACGAGATTGCCTACGCTTCCCTTTACCAGCGCCTGCGGATCTCTAAGAAAATACTGGAATATAAAGTCTGAATATATTAACAATGTTTTAATTTTTCAAAAAAGACTACCCTTATTTCATTTTTGTGTTATAATATGGGTATATTTTTCTTCTTCCGTTTTCATAGTTTCGCAAACTGAAGCCACCGGCAAATCCAACAAGTGTATCGGTACATCCGGAATGTACTGACTTGATCTGGATTACCAGTGGCTCATTTTGTATCCGGAGCATCAGGCAAAGTTACGGTAAATACAGTCCCTGCAGCATCGCTCACTGCACGGATCGTTCCTCCGTGCATCTCTATTATGCTGTGTGCAATCGCCAAGCCGAGGCCGCTCCCGCCTGTTTCACTGGAGCGTGAGCTCTCCACCCGGTAAAAGCGCTGAAAAATTAGCTCCAGGTCCTTCGCCGGAATAACTTCTCCGAAATTTGTTATGGATACCTTTACGTTTTCCTGGTCGCTGCTTAAATCAAGCTTAATCTCCCCGCCTTCCTTCCCGTACTTGATCGCATTACTGATCAGGTTGGCAAAGGCTCTTGCAAGCAGGTCACCATCCGCTTTAATAATTGCAACGCTTTGGCTGGTTCTGAATTCATATTCCAGTCCGTTATCCGTGAAGCTGGGATAGAATTCATCGAGCAGCTGGTTGATCAGCTTCACCAGGTCCACCTCCGTGTAGAAAGGCTTCACCTCACCGAAATTAAACTTGGTATAGGTAAATAGATCCTCAATCAGCTTTTCCAGTCTTTTGGATTTACCAAAAGCGATCTCAATATATTTCTTTCTGGTGTCCTCATTCAGCTGTTTGGAGGAAACAAGATCGAGAAAGCCGATGATTGAGGTCAAAGGGGTCCTGAGATCATGAGCAACGCTGGTAATCAGCTCATTCTTGGCATATTCGCTTCTGCGTTCGTTCTCCATGATCCTCTTGATATCATCTGCCATCTGATTTAGCTTGCTCGCTATCAGGGCAAACTCATCCTCATTCCTGATCACAATCTTATGATCCAGATTACCCTGAGATATCTCATTAATCCCTTCAGAAATCTCCTTAATGTAGATGATGAATTTCCGGGTTAGGAGAAGAAAGTAGGTTATAAACAGGGTCACTCCGACTGCCAGGGTTAAGACAGCATACAGTGCTGCCCCCGTCCCTGAGAGATTAAGGCTATCTCCGTTCAACAGATATAGACCAATATGTGCTACCGCCAGTGTGAGCAGCGTATAGAGCAGACTTAACAGACTGTAAAGTACGATTTCAAAGCGGAAGCTCTTGAAGATACTATTGTTCAATTTTATACCCCACTCCCCAAACAGTTTTTATGATCTTGGAGTCCGTGGAATCCATCTCGATCTTTTCTCTGATTCTCCGGATATGTACCATGACCGTATTATTAGCATCATACATCTTCTCGTTCCATACCCTTTCAAAGATATCATCCGTAGAGAATACCCTTCCAACATTACTGGCCAGAAGATGCAGGATATCAAACTCAATCGGTGTCAGCTTTACTTCCTTGCCGTATGCTGTTACTCTGTGATTTTCCCGGTTAATTGTCAGATGATCCAGGACGATTTCCTTGTCCTGCTTCTCTTCATGGGAATTAGGGTTCAGCTTCGTATATCTTCTAAGCTGTGATTTTACTCTGGCTGTCAACTCCAGAGGGTTAAAGGGCTTTGTCACATAATCGTCAGCACCGGCTCCCAACCCGATAATTTTATCCAGGTCTGTGGATCTGGCACTCAACATGATAATCGGAATCGCACTGCTTTCACGAATCTTTGCGCATAAGCTCAAGCCATCCATGCCCGGCATCATAATATCCAGGATGACCAGCTTAATATCTTCTGCAGCAATCATCTGCAAGCCTTCCCTGGCTGAATTGGCTTTCCATACCTTATAGCCCTCACTGACCAAATGGATCTCCACCAGCTCTGCAATCTCTTTATCATCATCAATAACGATAATTTCTGTCTGTTCCACGTAGTATCCTCCCTTCTAATGGATTTCTTCATGCAAGATGTCCCTATTAATCCCTATCTTATCACATCCGGGGCATGATTTCCTTACTTTTTTCTTAAATTATGATAGGGGTGCCAAAAGCCCTTCATCAATTTTTGGTTTCGTCAATTTGAATACAAATCATGATAAAGTGATACAGAACATAGTTCATTCGCAACACGCTTCCGCTTGGATGAATTACGTAGTGGTTCATAAGGTCCTAAAACACAGGACCTAAGAACCAACGAATTCATACAGTTGCTCACTGAACTACGTTCTGCATCACTAATCCCAAGGAAGCTACGATGCAAATTGACGAAACCAACAATTGATGAAGGGCTCTTGGCACCCTATTTAATCTTAGAATCCTGTTTTCCCTTTAGTTCACATTTACTTTTTTAAATACTCATGTTACAATACGATATGTGAGTAGCGCAGATGGTCGCGCCTGGCAACAGGTGAGGAAAGTCCGGGCTTCACAGGGCAGGGTGCCGGATAACGTCCGGTGGAGGCGACTCCAAGGCTAGTGCAACAGA
>JAEZHX010000012.1 GCA_023436765.1 Bacillota bacterium | reverse complement strand
CTGCTTTCACCGAATAACCTCTTAAAGCCTTCTGATGGTGCACCTGTTACCGTACCTTCCCAGGATATGGTCCTTGGTATCTACTACCTGACCATTGAGAGAGAAAATGATAACGGTGAGGTACATTCCTTTAAGAGTATCAATGAAGCAATCCTTGCTTATGAGAACGCAGCGATTTCCCTTCATGAGCCGATTATGGTTAGAAATACAGGCATCAATATCCATGGTGAGGATCAGACCAAGATGGTAAAATCCACTCTGGGGCGTTTCATCTTCAATGAGATCATTCCTCAGGATTTAGGCTTTGTAGACAGAACAAAGGAAGAGAATTTCCTAGAGCTCGAGATCAACTTCCTGGTTGGTAAGAAGCAGCTAAAGCCTATTCTGGAGAAGTGCATCAATATCCATGGTGCTACTCAGACAGCAGAGCTCCTTGATGCTGTAAAATCCTTAGGTTACAAGTATTCTACCCGTGCTGCGATGACAGTTTCCATCTCCGATATGAAGGTACCGGATGAGAAGAAGCAGATTATTGAGGATGCGGAAGCAACCATAGAGAATATTTCAAGAGAGTACAGACGAGGCAGAATGACGGAGGAAGAGAGATACAACACCGTTATCGAGACTTGGAAGGAAGCCGATAAGGTTCTGACTGATACGCTGCTTAGTGGTCTGGATCGATTCAACAATATTAAAATGATGTCCGACTCCGGTGCCCGTGGTTCCGATAAGCAGATCAAACAGCTTGCGGGTATGCGTGGCTTGATGGCTGATACCTCCGGTCGTACGATTGAATTACCGATTAAGTCTAATTTACGTGAAGGTCTGGATGTACTGGAATACTTTATCTCCGCACATGGTGCTCGTAAGGGTCTGTCCGATACAGCACTCAGAACAGCTGACTCCGGTTATCTGACCCGTCGTTTGGTTGACGTTGCTCAGGATCTGATTATCCGTGAGGTTGACTGCTGCGAGGGTGAAGAAGAGATTCAGGGTATGGTAATTAAGGCATTTACCGACGGTAAGGAAGTTATCGAGAGTCTGGAAGAGAGAATCACAGGCAGATATGCTTGCGAATCAATCTACGATGAAGATGGCAACATGATCGTGAAGAGAAATCATATGATTACTCCGAAACGCGCGGCAAAGATCGTGGAAACCGGAGTGGATAAAGTTAAGATCCGTACGATTCTCTCCTGTAAGTCCCATATAGGTGTCTGTGCGAAGTGTTACGGTGCGAACATGGCAACCGGCGAAGCTGTACAGGTCGGTGAAGCAGTCGGTATTATTGCAGCTCAGTCCATCGGTGAACCCGGTACACAGCTTACGATGCGTACCTTCCATACCGGCGGTGTGGCTGGTGACGATATCACACAGGGTCTTCCCCGTGTCGAGGAATTGTTCGAGGCAAGAAAGCCGAAGGGTCTTGCGATCATCGCAGAGTTCGGCGGCGTAGTCACGATCAAGGATACGAAGAAGAAGCGTGAAGTTATTATCACAAACAACGAGACGATGGAATCCAAGGCATATCTGATTCCTTACGGCTCCAGAATAAAGGTAATGGATGGCGATGTACTTGAGGCCGGTGATGAGTTGACCGAAGGTAGTGTTAATCCTCATGATATCTTAAAGATTAAGGGAGTCCGTGCCGTTCAGGATTATATGATCCAGGAGGTTCAGAGAGTTTATCGCTTGCAGGGTGTTGAGATCAACGATAAACATATCGAGGTTATCGTTAGACAGATGCTGAAAAAGATCCGTATCGAGAATAATGGCGATACAAACTTCCTTCCTGGAACCCTGATTGATTTCCTTGAGTATGAAGATGAGAATAACAGACTTCTGGCTCAGGGTATGGAACCCGCAGATGGTAAGCAGGTAATGCTTGGTATCACGAAGGCATCCCTGGCAACTAACTCCTTCCTATCTGCAGCCTCCTTCCAGGAGACAACTAAGGTTCTGACAGAAGCAGCAATCAAGGGTAAGGTAGATCCGCTGATCGGTCTGAAGGAAAATGTAATTATCGGTAAACTGATTCCTGCCGGTACCGGTATGAAGAGATACCGTTCCGTTAAGCTGGATTCCGATTTCCAGGAAGAGTATATGCTTTCTGAAGATCTCGAGGGAGACGGCAACTACTCTGATGAATTTGACACCTTTGACTATTCCGATATGGATTATAATGAAGAAGGTTTCTTAGACGAGGGTCTTGAGGAAGATGAGGATGGCTTATATGACATCGAGGACGGAATCGCTGAGGTGGTTTACGATGAAGACAAATACGCCAAGGAAGAGGATGACCTTCAGAGAGAGGATGCAATTCCCGGTGTAGATGACGCTCATGTGAACTATGGTGAGAACAGCCATAATGACGGTGATTGGACCGAGACAGAGTTTAACCTGAAGGGCATATCAGAGGATGATTACAGCGACGGTCTGTAGAATAATTTTACTTGAGATGGACCTTATGACAGAATAAAAGCATATATATTACTAATGGCGTGTTGCATAACAACTTTTCGTTTGGATGTAGCACGCCATTTTGTATGGTATTATACCCTACAGAAATTAAGGAGATGGCTTATGAAAAACCTAATAAAATCAAGCATATTTGGTTTTGCACTTATGAATTTCAGTGGATTTATATTTTTAATGAGTGCGAATGAGTTATCATATTTTACTTTCTTTCTGGGCTTTGGCATTATCATGCTAGGGTTGATTCTAAACATAAAAGAAAAAGATTAGATCTTATGTATTTTACATTTCACGGGAGGAAAATGCTAAGGAGAAAGCAATAACGGACTAAGGGCAGTCAATTAATTTGACGGCCTATTTTTATGATGGAAAACATAGTTTTGATATGCCGCAAATTCGTAATCCTTAAGTTGGAGAGCCATTCATATGGAAGTAAAAGGCGATTTATGTGCTAAAAAATAGGTTGCGTTTACAAAAAAAGCATTGTATCATGGTAATGTATGTTTTTTCTGGGGAGAAAGAATTTTGAAAGAACCAAAATTCTTGGGAAGAACTACGAATTTCGCACAGAGGTGCTCAATCCTTGTTCTTCCAGGTTTTTAGGCTGGATGACTGAAAAGAATTTTGAAGGATCCAAAATTCTTGGGAAGAACTGCGGAGTTTCGCATCAGGGGACTCACTCCTTGTTCTTCCGGGTTGTTAATCTGGATACTCACTAAGAATTTTGAAAGATCCAAAATTCTTGGGAAGAACTGCGGAGTTTCGCACAATGGTGCTCATGACAGCAATATAAGGTGGTTATCATGATTGGATAAGATTGATTAGTTTTGAAAGGATGAGGGTTTAGAGTATGGAATATGAAGTAAGATATCAAGAATGGTTATTGAACCCATACTTTGACGAAGCAACCAGGAACGAACTGGCTGCTCTTACGGGTAATGATAAAGAAATTAAGGAGAGATTTTTTCGGGATCTTGAATTTGGTACCGGAGGTCTAAGAGGCATTCTGGGTGCCGGAGTGAATCGAATGAATCTCTATACGGTACGGAGGGCTACCCAGGGACTTGCGAATTATATAAGGAAGCAGGGTGGCGAGAAGAAAGGCGTGGCAATCGCTTATGATTCCAGGCGTATGTCACCGGAGTTTGCCTTGGATACTGCACTATGCCTTGCTGCTAACGGGATTAAGGCCTATCTGTTCGAAGCATTACGTCCCACCCCTGAGCTATCCTTTGCCGTCAGAGAACTTGGCTGTACTGCTGGTATCGTTATCACCGCAAGCCACAATCCCCCAGAATATAACGGTTATAAGGTTTATTGGGAGGATGGAGCACAGATCACCTCGCCCAAGGACGTGGAAATCATACAGGAAGTGAAAGCGATCACGGATTTTTCCGAAGCGAAAACCATGAATAAGCAGGAAGCTCTACAGCAAGGGCTTCTGATTAATATCGGAAAAGATATCGATGATAAATACATTGATGAATTAAGGAAACTGGTAATCAATCCTGTCAGTGAAGAGGGGAGGAAACTGAACATCGTCTATACCCCCCTGCATGGTACCGGAAATCTCCCGGTCCGCAGGATATTGAAGGAGCTGGGGTTTGAACATGTCTACGTAGTACCGGAACAGGAGCTGCCCGATTCGGAATTCTCTACCGTAGGTTATCCGAATCCCGAAGATCCGAAGGTTTTTACTCTGGCTAAGAAGCTGGCAGAGGAAGTCGGAGCGGATCTGATCCTGGCTACCGATCCTGATGCTGACCGTCTAGGTGTTCAGGTAAGGAATCGAGAAGGGGAGTTTGTTCTGCTTAATGGTAATATGACCGGTGCCCTGATTGCGGAATATGAATTCTCCCAGATGGCAGAGAAGGGAATTCTGCCCACAAATGCTGCCTTGGTGAAGACAATCGTTACTGGTAATATCTCGGACCGAATTGCAGAGTATTATAACGCGAAGCTGATTGAAGTACTGACCGGTTTCAAATATATCGGTGAACAGATTAAGATTTTTAAGGAAACTGGTTGTAATGAGTTCGTGTTCGGCTATGAGGAGAGCTACGGCTGTCTCATTGGTACTCACTCCAGGGATAAGGATGCTGTGGTAGCTGTGATGGCCTTATGTGAGGCGGCCGCATATTATCAGTCCAAGGGGATCACGCTCTATGAGCAGATGGAACGGATCTATGAGAAATACGGCTATTTTAGGGAAGACCTTGTATCTGTAACCTTAAAGGGTATCGAAGGAATTGAGAAAATCAAAGCGATCATGGAAGGTTATCGAAGCAATCCCCCGAAGTCGGCAGGAGATTACAGGATACTTAAAATCAGAGATTACTGTGAGGATAAGATTACGGATGTTCTGACTGGGACTGTGACACCGACCGGACTTCCAAAGTCGGATGTACTGTATTTTGAACTGGAGGAGGATGCATGGTGTGCGGTCCGTCCCTCCGGTACGGAGCCGAAGATTAAGTTCTACTTCGGGGTAAAGGGCAGTTCCATGGAAGAAGCAGAAGCCAGGCTTCAGAAGCTGATGAAGGACGAAGTTTTTCTAGTTAGTTAAAAGTCAGAGGCTACTTAGTAAGTTTCTTGATATGCTTTACTTATCAGGAGCTTACTAAAGTAGCCTTATTTTGTTTTGTATGATAACTGCAACTACTCCAAATACTCCTCCTCGCGGAAGGTAGTGTTGCTTAATCATTATAAATCAAAATCGCTGTTATGCTTACCATCTGTTCATATGTATCCTATCCTTAATGTTGTATTCCTTCTGAAGAGTCCAGGCAGCATCCTCTGCCGGATACCCGATTGCCAGATAGCAGGGCATGATATAATCACTGGGATGCTGTAAATACTCCTGGACATAAGCAGATTCCTTCTCCGAGGGAATTCTTAAGGCGACATATAAGCCTTCTGCAGTTGCTGCTAACAGGATATTCTCGATGCAGCACCAGATGGAAGCGAAAGCATTCAGGGAGCTAAGGCTTTCAGGCTTTAGCAGGGGATGGCTTTGTTTAAATAGCGGTAAAATCAGACCACCGGAATTGTACAGCATGAAGAACTGCTTCGGAATCGCATCCAGATACATCGCGCGCTGGCATTCATCGGTCATCTTCCAGGTATCCAGAATTTTCTCCACCTTCTTACCGGAGACTCTGGCAGGCATCTGCTCCAACAGTCTTAAGCGCTCCTCCTTATCACGGATTACGACAAACTCCCAATTTCGCATATGGTCATTGGTCGGTGCCCTCAAGCCGGCATCCAGGATTCTCTCTATGATTTCCATAGGAACCTCCCTGTCAGCGAAATCCCTGATGGTTCTTCTCTGATAGATCGCATGATATAGCTCCATTTTCTCCTCCTTTAAAATGTAGATTCCCATTACCATTCAGATGTTTTGTACTTATGTCTGCAGTATAGCATAATTTGGATGGAAAGAAAAGACAGCATGGTAACAGAATACGATAGCTGATGTTGCTTCCTTTGTCCCGGATTGACCTCTACAATCGGATGGGATATAATCCAATTATTACATATAATTACTACGAGAAATGGGGAAGAGAGGAAATACTGTCATGCTAAAGAATATCATGTGTTTTGGCGATTCCAATACTTACGGTTTTATCGCGGGTTCTGGCGGAAGATATGATGAACATACCAGGTGGACCAGGCGGCTTCAGAAACGGCTGGGAGATGCTTATTATGTAATAGAAGAAGGATTAAACGGAAGGACTACCGTCTTCGATGATCCCGAGAAGAAATTCATGAACGGAAGCGAGTATCTGGAGATGTGTATTGCATCCCATAGGCCTTTGGAGCTGGTCATTCTAATGCTCGGTACGAACGACACAAAGGAAAGATATCATGCCGACCCTTCTGAGATAGCACGAGGGCTGGAGAAACTGGTCAGGATATTGCGGGATCCGGGAGTTTATCATAATCATGTACTGATTATATCTCCGATTCATATCAGTGAGAGCATCCTGGCCTCCGAATACTGCGACATCTTTCAAGGGCTCATGGGCAGGGAGAAATCGAAGAAGCTGGCTGCAGAGTATGCAAGGATTGCGAAGGAGTATCATTGTTTCTTTATGGATGCCGCTGATTATGCCACAGCAGATGATACCGATGCGATCCACCTGGATGCAAAGGGGCATGCAGCATTGGCAGACGGGGTATATCGTAAGATTAAGGAGATGGAACAAAAGGGCAGAGCTAATTTGAATTAATTCTGATTTATGAAATGGAAGATCCATGGAATAGCAATAAGGTCTAAACTCAGAAAGAAAGGACATGGTGCTTAATAACTAAAAAGTTAGTAAGCGCCATGTCCTTTCATGTATTGTTAATAAATATCTGCCAACAAACATTGTTTGAAGCATCTTCTAGGTAAAAATGATGTTCGACGATAATTTATACCAGCTTCTGACCGCAGTTGGGGCAGAAGTTAGCGACACCGGTTTTCTGACCGCAATTCGGACAGAAATTCGGTTTGGCACCGGGCTGCCCGGTAGGTGCATTCGGGTGGTTTACGGACTGATTCATGTTCTGCATCATCTGGTTTGCATAGGTCATCCCCATCATCATGCCTGCCATATCAGATGCTGCTCCGCCTCCCTTTACATTACCGTTTGAGATTCCTTCCGTCATGGCGATCGTCTGATAGCGGCCCAGATCACCAACCATACTGTGGGAAGCATTTTTGTTAATCATCGCCTGAATCTCTTCCGGATACGTGAAGCTCATGATATGAAAGCCGGTTACGGATAAGCCGGTATCATAGAGCTGCATATCCAGATCAGTCTTTATGCCGGTGGAAATATCGAAGGAATTGGCCTGGAGGTTGAACATATCCTTACCTTCCTTTGAGATCCATTTCATCAGCAGCTGATCCAGTACGGCAATAATTCTTAAGCGTACATCCTCGACCGCATAGCTGTTTCTGATACCTGCAATTTTATCGATTAATTTCACATAATCGGTTACCTTGAAGTTGAAGGCACCGTTTGCCCGGATCGGCATTCCTCCCGGTAGTGCGGGGGTGGGAATATTGATTGCGTTTTGGGTTCCCCATTTTGCTGTAAATTCTTTCGTGTTGACGAACAATACCTCTGCCCGCATACCACTGTTGAAACCAAACTTAAAGCCCTTCAGCGTGGAGAGAAACGGTATAATCTGTGATTCAATATCGTAATCACCTTCATCCTTGAAGATACCCTCTATTTTTCCGTTGTATAGGAAGATGGCGTCCTGGCCCGGACGGATGATCAAGCGGCTTCCCTTCTTAATCTCATCATTATTCCATTTGTAAAAAATCATGTCGTCCCGAAATTCCTGCCACTCAACGACGTTAGCGAACTGTTTTGAGAATAAACCCATAATTTTTCCTCCCGTTTTTTACATGATTAATATGTACTGTCCTCATTATAATCTTAACTGTATGATAATACCATCATAATTTTCTGCCGCCGGAGCTGTGGGAACGGCCTCCCGGGGATATTCCTCCGCGGAAGCCTCCTGCATTAAAGCCGCCCCTTCCGCCGGAATTATTCTGGGTAGGTTTCCGCACCTTTGTGATCGTTGTTCTCAGATAGATATCTCTTCGACCGATCAGACCGGAATGGCTTTGGTCCAGATAATCAACTCCACGTACCGTCATCCTTCCGCTGGAATGGTATGCCATGATACCGACAGCGACTCCGCCGATGATTAAGGCTGCTACCAGCTGGATCCAGGGGTTCGTAAGGAAATCCTTTACCTGCTTGCTGCCTTCGTATTCATAATAGCTATTATAATCGTAATCATTCGAGTAATTTGGATCAGAGGATGAGCTGTAGCTGTAATCATGATCTGTATTAATCTCGGATTCATCATTCATATAGGCTGTTGCCATGGTGATATAGGTTACAAAGGCATCATAGTAGTTGCCTGACTTTAGGCTTCCGACCATCTGATCAAAAATCTTATCAATCCGTTTCGAGTGGACATAGGTTTCCGCTGTCCCATAACCTTCGATAAATATCTCACCGCGATATACATCATATAGGAAATAGACCCGGTCAGCTGCAGGCTGCTTATCCTCGAAGTTCTCGATGTAGCGTTCAGGATAGACAGCATTGGAATCGTTATGGGTCAGGATGAAGATCTCAGCTTTTGCTTCCTCTTCGTATTCCAGGCACATAGCCTCCAGCTCTTCATATTCATCTGCGGTTAAAAGTCCGGCTTCATCATAGATCCTTTTCTCGTTATCGGCAGCGTAGGCATAGGTTACGCTTGAGATACAGAGGGATAACACCATCAGCAGACTAAGCAGGAGGGCGGATCTGAATTTCATTATATTCATAAGGAACTACCTCCTAATACTAATGTCAGAAGCTGGAACAGGATAAAGGTTCCGGTGGATATCCCGAGAAACCAGGCTGCGACCTTCCCTTTACTGATGGGTGGTTTACCGACGATCTTGCCGGTCTGCCCATTCATGGCAAAGTTGTGTTCCGCCTGCTTGTAGTCATAGCAGACCATCCATACCGGAAGCAGAGAATAGTCTGCCCTTCTTTTACGGATATTAATATCCTTCCGGTGGATGGAAACAGTGGTATAGCCGTGTATTGTGGAATGGATATAGTTGTCGACATACGCTGTTGCCCTTTCCTTGATTCGCGGAAGAAGAGCATTATCGTCAAAATCGTATTTCTCAGCGATATATCCAGCCAGGTAGGGCATACTAAAATCCTTCAGGTTGTTGTATTCGTATGGCTCCAATTTATCCATCATGGAATCATCCATCTTGCCGGAAGCATCGCAGGGAATACGAAGATAATTCAAGTCCACCTTACGATAGACATGATAGTATTTTGTCTCAGTGTAGATCCAATCACCCCGGCTATAGGTATATACTCTGGTGCAGGTGGCCTCCGCTTCTCCGCGGCCGTTCAGATCATAGAGCCAGAAGGGAACATATAGGCCTGTGATATTCTTGATTCGGTCAGCCTTCATAAAATCAGATGGGGTAAGAAGTCCCTTACGACACCATTTCTTGAAGGCTTCCTGTGCCTGCTGCTTACTGATTGTAAATGGGATTACCTTAGCAGGTGCCAGGCTACCGGACAGCCGGTCGCTTAATACGATACCAGCCCCGCAGAAGCTGCAGGTGGTTGCGGCAGTCTGAGGATCCGTGATCAGGACGGCGCCACAGTTATTACAGTGATATTCGTTTGCTTCATTACCCTGGAAGGTGTTATGGCTGGAGGGCTCATCCGTATCAGATTCGTCTGCATAATCCTCCTCGAAGGATTCATCTTCAGCGGCTGCATCCTCAGTGTTTCTTTCATAGGTAACAGTGGCATCCTTCGGCAAACTTTTCACACCTGCCATTTTCTCAATATTATCTGTCCTTCCGCAGCTACTGCAGCGCAGCATCCCGGATTCAGAATCGTAAGCCATATCTGCTCCACAATTCGGACATTTATAATGTACTACCATTTGTAGAAATCCCCCCTTTTTCAACGATTGTACAAAATGCCCGCAAGTAAGAAAGCCGGAAGCTTTTCTCCTGCGGACATTTCTGATTCATGACAAGTTGCCTGTCTTGACGGTTTATCTTGTATATACTAAGAATCTCTTATTTATTCAGACTGGCTTTTAGTGCGGCCAGCTCATCCTCTACGGAGGTATTCACATCATATTTCTTCGTCAGATCCTCTATGGACTGATCAGAAGAGGAGCGGTTTAACTCAGCCATGGCATTTGCCTTGTCAAGGGCCTTATCTGCCATCTCTTCGTACTTAGCAAAGCTTGCCATGGAGTTATTGGCACTGACCACGGAGGATCCCATCTTGTTGATTCTTTCCTGGGTCTTAGCCACGGCCAGCTTACCCTTGATCATGTCCTTACGGGACTCCAGTTCATTGATATCCGCCACCAGTTTATCATGCATCTCGCGCATATGGGTGGCGTTACTGTGTGCCAGATCATATGCCTCCTGTAATCCGGGCTGCTTTGAGGTTAAGGATGCCTTCTGCTCTAAGAATTTTCGGGCATCATTCTCATTCCCGGCTTCGAGCGCTTTGACTGCATAAGCCTGCATCTTGGTGATCTCATCGTTACAGTCATCGAGTACTCTCTTAGCTCTCTGCTCCTCCGCCATAATGGCAGCGGTTTCGGATTTTACTTTACCGAGATCGGAGTTTAAATTCCTCAGGCACTGATCAATCATCTTCTCAGGATCCTCTGCTTTATCTAACATTGCATTGATGTTGCTGGACATGATGTCTTTGAATCTTGTTAAAATTCCCATATTAATTATCCCTCCATATAAAATGTTATAGTTAAGCGACTACGCTCATTTCTTTATTAATATCCTAAGGCTTGCTATGAACAACCTTCATAAGCTAGCTTATTACAGCTTAAAGTTTAGTATGAAATGTTTGTAACGTCAAGTTAAATTAAGGTTAGAATAATTAGAGGGAGTTTATAGCAGTGATGATTAGGCAATACTGTGCCCGCCCAGTCAAAGTGGATAAACGGATTTCATCAAATGGTTCCGAAGTCTGAGAAATATAGATGTAAGGTTGTAATTTAGAAACCTCTGATTTATAATAAGAAGAAATATTCATTGTTGGTACAGAGAATAATATTGATAAGATAGAAACGATAATAGCTGGCAGATAAGAGAAAGAGAGATTACTATGTGGATTGCGGATGGCTGGAAGGATTATGAAGTGATAGATACCTCGAATGGAGAGAAGCTGGAACGGTGGGGAGATTACCTCCTGGTTCGACCCGACCCCCAGGTACTTTGGAATACTCCGAAGCTCCATAAGGGATGGAAGACGAAGAATGCCCATTACCACAGAAGCTCCAAAGGCGGCGGAGAATGGGAGTTTTTCAATCTGCCGAAGCAATGGGATATTAAGTATAAAGACCTGACCTTTCACCTGCAGCCCTTCAGCTTCAAGCATACGGGACTCTTCCCTGAACAAGCAGTAAACTGGGACTGGTTCTCGGAGAAGATTCAGAGTGTCAAGGACAGGCAGGTTAAGGTACTTAATCTGTTTGCTTATACCGGCGGGGCAACCCTGGCAGCAGCGAAGGCCGGTGCTGCCGTGACCCATGTGGATGCCTCTAAGGGAATGGTAACCTGGGCGAGAGAAAATGCAGAGGCCTCCGGGCTGGGTAATGCGCCAATCAGATACATCGTAGATGATTGTGTTAAATTTGTAGAACGTGAGATTCGTAGAGAGAATAAATATGATGCTGTCATCATGGATCCACCCTCCTATGGGAGAGGACCCAAGGGTGAGATCTGGAAGATTGAGGACAATATCTATCCGTTCCTCCAGCTCTGTGCCAAGGTTCTGTCGGATAAACCTGTCTTCTTCCTGATTAATTCTTATACGACGGGTCTTCAGCCCGGAGTCCTTGCCTATATGCTTTCTGAAGTACTTGGTAAGCAATATCAAGGGAAGATCATGGCAGAGGAGATCGGGTTGCCGGTCACCTCAAATGGATTTGTTCTACCCTGCGGAGCCTCCGGAAGGTGGGAGAGAGGAAGCATGACCTTGGATCGCGAATAGCCTGTCCGATGAGTATGATCGGCAAACTAAACTGATCCTCCAGAGCTATTGCAGTGCTTCATTCGTGTTTATGACAAAGAGCAGCTGTGTCCATGTACAGGGTGGATACCGCTGCTGTTCTAGGCAATATATTTATAATAAGAAGTAAATGGTAATATAAAATAATTTATACCATAATGGGAGATAATAACAATCAGATTTAGGACAGACTTTCAGTGAGTCAATAAACTTCAAAAAGTACTTGCAATTACTACATTCTTAGTGTATAATATCAAATGTTGTGACGTTGATAGCGTAGAAGCGTGAGGTTGCTACCGATTTCGGGTAGGTTTTCCGTGGAGCGAATGTCAAGTTATGAAACTGGCGACAAGTCACTGTACCAATTGAACCTTCTGCCATTGGGCAGATAAGACGTGTGAAAATCTCATAGTATACAAGCGAAACAAATCGAATGATCTGTAAGCAGGAAGTCCGGGAAACCGGATTATATGTATGATAAATGAAGATACACACGGATGAGTGTACAGTCACCACTTGTCGTACTGAACTTAAGTGCGAAAAGGAGGCGGCTTTTTTTATGGCAAGTCAAGTAATGAGAATCACATTGAAGGCATATGATCATC
>JAEZHX010000248.1 GCA_023436765.1 Bacillota bacterium | reverse complement strand
CTGGACTTTACAGGCCTCACTATGGAAGAAATCAGGGGTAATGGATGGATGGAGCTGGTACATCAGGACGATAAGTCCAGACTAATAGAGGAAATCAAGCAAAATGTGCAATATCAGATCCCGAGTGATCTGATTCTCCGTTTTCGCCGTAAGGATGGTATCTACCGGTGGCTACGCATCAATGGTAAACCTATTTATAATTCAGATGGAAATTTTACAGGATCGATCGGTATCGGCAAGGATATATCGGATCGGGCTGATATTGCGGAAAATATTAGAAAATACGAATTGTTCTCAAAGAACACCAAAGAAATCATCCTGTTTGCGGATATGGAAGGGAATATCATGGAAGCAAACAGAGCTGCGGAGCTTGCATACGGTTACAGCAATAAGGAGCTGTCAACCATGAATATTTGTGACCTTAAGGGAGAATGGAATTATGCCAGACAGCAGATGCAGCAGGAGGATAAGGATGGAATCGTATATCAGACAGAGCATATCCGTAAGAATGGCAGCAGGTTTAATGTTGAGGTGAGCTCCCGAGGAATGGATATCGGTGACAAGAGGGTCCTTCTCAGTATTATCCGTGATATCACAGAAAGGAAAATGGCAGAGGAACAGATTTTCCGCAGCAATCAGAAGTTTCGCTCCTTGTTTACGAACCTGCATAATGGTTATGCATATTATCAGGGCATCTATAACCGAGAAAATATGCTTGAGGATCTGGCTACTCTCGAGGTAAATGATTTCTTTGAGGGTATTTTCGGAATGGAAACGGGTTTTATGAAAAATCGGAGATATTCCGAGGTATTTCCAAAAAGCCATGAGTATTTGACCAGCAGTGTAAATCAACATAAGGACACAATAATTGCCGGTAAAAGCATCCTTTTGAATAACTTTTATGAGGCGACCTTTGATATGTGGCTCTCCATGGTGATTTACAGCCCGGAGTCGGGTACGATAGTTACGATTGTTACCGACATTACGGAACAGAAACGGTCAGAGCTAACATTAATCGAAGCAAAGGAGGCTGCAGAAGCCGCAAATAAAGCCAAGAGCGAATTTCTTGCTAATATGAGCCATGAGATACGTACCCCGATGAACGGCATTATCGGTATGATTGACCTGACGCTGCTTACCGCTTTGTCCAGGGAACAGAGAAATAAGCTGACTACAGCAAAGGAGTGTACGAATTCACTGATTCACATCATAAATGATATTCTTGATTTTGAGAAGCTGGAGGCTGATAAAGTCACTCTCTCTTTAAAAAATTTCAGTCTGAAGGATATGATCCGTGAATTGGTGAATGCGCATAGTCCCCAGATCCGAAAAAAGGGCCTGATGATGAATACAGTGTTACCTGACGATTTACCGGATTATCTCATCGGTGATCAGAATAAGCTAAAACACGTATTAGATAACCTTCTGAGCAATGCATATAAATTTACGGACAGTGGAGCAATCACTCTTAGTACTGAGATACATCATATCAGGAACCACAGAGCGGAGATTAAATTTGTCGTCTCTGATACGGGTATCGGAATATCGAAGGAGGACCGCAAGCTGCTGTTTAAAAGCTTTAGCCAGCTGGATGATTCCTCCTATACAAAACGGTTCGGCGGAACCGGTTTGGGTTTGGCAATTTCCAAAAGACTGGTAGAGCTGATGGGAGGTCAGATAGGCGTCGAAAGTGATCCCGGTAGGGGAAGCAGCTTTTATTTTTTACTGGATTTTGAGGTGGGAACGATGCTGAAGGAGATAACTCCTAAGTCTCCGAGAGAGTACGTGTCTAGAAATATCCTGTTGGTAGAGAACGATCCGGTGAACCTTCAGGTGATATCAGATATGCTTAAGCTTAAAAATCATAATGTGGTGGCGGTGACAAATGGTGTGGAAGCCCTGGATATCTACCGTTCAGGAATGTATGATGTTATACTGATGGACATTCAGATGCCCGGTATGGATGGGGTGGAAACCAGCAAGAGAATCAGGCAGCTGGAGGATGAGAAGAAGCATACACCAATCATTGCATTAACAGCTTACACATTAACTGCAGAAAGGGAAAAATTCAGGGATGTGGGCATGGATGGATATGTTTCCAAGCCGATACAAATGGAGGAGCTATTTATCGTAATCGATACAATTACAGAAGGTTCCGGTCAGGCTATGTCCATCCGTCAGCCGTTGCCTATGAAGGAGGAGGAAACAAAGGATCCGTTGTATTTTATAAAGGATGCTATGGTTGACAAGATCAATCCCAAGTTGAAAGAACTGGAAATGGATCTAAATATTATGGAATCCGCTATCCGTTATCATAATACGGAAATAATTCACTATATTCTTAAGGAGATTGGCGAGCTGTCAGAGCAGATTGCATCTGAGGAGATTGCGGAAGCTGTAGGAAGATTACAGAATCAGTACAATGGAAGCGATAATGATATGCTCCTTGCACTGGAGCAGCTTAAAAAGATCATCAACCGGATGCTTTTCGCAAAAGAGGGGTAGGCTTAGCTGAATATCTGATCATGAAGGAGATGGGAACTGTTATGGAGAAGCTACAGAATGGAATTGTACTGCCGTCCCTGATCAGTGACGGAATGGTACTGCAGAGAAACACTAACGTGAGGATCTGGGGAATGTCTGAGCCGGAAAAGGAGCTTACACTGTTATTTCTGGAGAAGCCATACCGAACGGTGACCTCAGCTGATGGGAACTGGGAAATTATCTTAGACAAGCTTGATCCGGGAGGCCCATTTCAGATGATCATCCGATGCAGTGGCTCGGAGCTGACCCTAAAGGATATTCTGGTCGGAGATGTATGGGTTCTGGGCGGACAGTCCAATATGCAGATTCCGATACGGCGGACACTGGATCTGTTTGCAGAGGAAGTGAAGGGTGCTACCTGCCCGGAAATTCGATCCTTCTTCGTTCCGATGATCTATGATTTTCATGGACCTCGGGAGGAACTGTTCGGGGGAAGCTGGATCTCTGTCAATCCAGCCTCGGTCTATGATTTTAGTGCTATCGGATATTTCTTTGCTAAGAAGGTCTACGAGAAGTATAAAATTCCGATCGGCTTTTTATTTACAGCAATCGGAGGAACTCCTGCCGAGGCCTGGCTAAGTGAAAAAACTTTATTGAAATTCGATAGATTGAGAGAACTGCTTGACTTATGCAAGGATGACTCCTATGTCAGCGGGACCATCGAGCGAGAAGAGCAGCAGAACAATTCATGGTACAGAGAGCTGGATGAAGCTGATCAGGGATTGAATGGTCCATCCGGACCCTGGTATAGTGAGGACTGTGATCTCTCAGATTGGACGGAGATTACGATCCCTATGAGCTTTGAGGGAACGGACCTGGGAAATATCAAGGGAGGAGCCATCTGGTTCAGAAAGGATATTATCGTGCCGGGTACTATGCTGAAGGGTCCAGGAAAGCTTGTGCTGGGAACCATCGTTGATGGGGATGATACCTATCTCAACGGTGTTCGCATCGGAGGAACCGGTTATCTGTATCCTCCCCGCAGGTATGATATCCCGGAGGGTTTACTCAGGGAAGGAAGGAATACGATTACTGTCCGATTACTGGTAACCCAAAATACCGGAGCCTTTGTCACGGATATGCCGTATGTCCTGAGAGCGAACGGGGAAGAGCTTCCCATCTCAGGAATATGGAACTATAAGATCGGCGCAGTAACAAAGGCACAACAGCCGACGACCTTCTTCCAGTATAAGCCCACCGGTGTATATAACGGGATGATTTATCCCTTAAGAAGATATGCAATCAAGGGAGTACTATGGTATCAGGGAGAATCTAATGATTCTTATCCTTCGGATTATAAGGATTTATTTGAGGCTGTCATCCTGGATTGGAGGCAAACCTGGAATATCGGTGCTTTCCCTTTCCTATATGTTCAGCTGGCCAACTATTGCCCCTGGAGAAAGGAACCGGAAGAGAGCAGTTGGGCAAGACTCAGGGAGGAACAGAGAAAAGCGATGGAGGTGCCGGGGACGGGCATGGTCGTTACGATAGATAAGGGAATGTATAACGATCTACATCCCTGGGATAAGAAATCCGTAGGAGAACGGCTTGCACTATGGGCATTTCATATGGTCTTCGGCGAGGACCTCGTATTCAGTGGTCCGATCTATGACCATATGGAGAAGGAGGGGGAAGCCCTCAGACTTTATTTTAGGCACACCGGCAGCGGCTTACTCCTTCGGGAGAACGGAGTAAATATGCTGGAGGTCTGTGGGGAGGACGGAGTGTTTTATCCGGCAGAAGCAAGTATTGATCAGGATACGCTTCTGGTTACCTGCAGCAAAGTAAAGAATCCGGTCCATGTGCGCTATGGTTGGCTGAATAATCCCGAGAATCCTAACCTATTCAACAGGGAAGGACTACCTGCATCACCCTTTACAACCCAATGCTGATAAGATTTTTAAACAATTGCTGTAGGTTGTATTAAGAACCTGATTGTAAATCGGAATATTTATGGTATACTTAGAGACAGCATAGACATAGTAAGAGACTTAGGAGGTCATCATATGGTAAGACATATTGTCGCTTGGAATTTTGCAGAAGGACTTTCTGCAGAGGAGAAGCATGCAAAAGGAGCAGAAATTAAGAAAGAGCTGGAAAACTTGAAGAACCTGATCGACGGAGTTGTATCCATTGAGGTTCTGACAGAACCACTCTCGTCCTCTGACTCAGAGATAATGCTGGACAGCTTATTCAGGGATGAAGAAGCCTTACAGGCATATCAGGTACATCCGGAACATGTTCGTGTGGGTACGAATTTTGTAAGACCTGCGACCTGTAATCGTAAGTGTATCGATTTTAAGTTCTGATTTTATATTAAGAATATTCTGCAAAGGGCGTGTATCCCATTATGTGTTTTGGGGAACACGCCTTTCAAGCTGGTGGGAGCTATGGGCCTTTTCTGTTCAATCACATCAGCATAATCAGAAAAAAGTGGACAGATAATCTAAAATAGATTAGAATTAAATGCATTGAGGATCTATTAAATGAAGAGCTATACGGTAAATGAATGATAAAGTTTTTAAGGATAAAGGAGATTAGAACAACCATGGCAGAATCAATGAAGGGCTTGCACAGGAGCCACAGATGTACTGAGGTTACCAAAGGAAACATCGGCGAAACCGTAACTGTGATGGGATGGGTACAGAAGAGCAGGAATAAGGGAGGTATTATCTTTCTGGATCTTAGGGATCGTACCGGATTGCTGCAGATTATTTTCGAAGAGAGCGATTGCGGAAGTGAGAACTTTGCTAAGGCAGAGAAGCTTAGGAGTGAATTTGTCATTGCAGTTGTAGGTAAGGTGGAAGCCCGTTCCGGAGCAGTCAATGAGAATCTGGCAACCGGAGAGATCGAGATCAGGGCCGCTGAACTGCGGATCCTTTCCGAGGCAGATACTCCTCCGTTCCAGATTGAAGAGGAGAGCAAAACGAAGGAGGAGCTCAGGCTCAAATACCGCTACCTAGACTTAAGAAGACCGGATCTCCAGAGAAATCTGATCCTTCGCAGCAAGGTTGCTAATATCACACGCCAGTTTTTGGCCGAGGAAGGCTTCCTAGAGATAGAGACACCGATGTTAACCAAGAGTACACCCGAGGGTGCCAGAGACTATCTGGTTCCCAGCCGTGTTCATCCGGGCAATTTCTATGCGCTGCCACAGTCTCCCCAGCTGTTCAAGCAGCTCTTAATGTGTGCAGGCTATGATCGTTATTTCCAGATCGTGAAATGCTTCCGTGACGAGGACCTTCGTGCCGACAGGCAGCCGGAGTTCACTCAGATCGATATGGAACTGTCCTTCGTGGATGTGGATGATGTCATCCGCGTCAATGAGCGCCTGCTTCAGAGGATGTTCAAGGAAAGCATCGGTATCGAGGTACAGCTTCCGATTCAGAGAATGACCTATGCTGAGGCGATGGACCGCTTCGGCTCCGATAAACCGGATATCCGTTTTGGTATGGAGCTGAAAAATGTGTCTGAGGTTGTGAAGAACTGCGGCTTCTCTGTATTTACCGGAGCGCTGGAAAAGGGCGGCTCGGTCCGTGGTATCAATGCGGAGGGTCAGGGTGAGATGCCCAGGAAGAAGATCGATGCCCTGGTTGATTATGCGAAGGATTTTGGTGCGAAGGGGCTGGCTTATGTAGCAATCGGAGCTGACGGCTCATATAAATCCTCCTTTGCAAAGTTCATGACCGAGGAAGAGATGAACAGCCTGGTGTCAGCGATGAGCGGTAAACCCGGAGACCTGCTCTTATTCGCAGCGGATGAGGATGATGTGGTATTTGCCGTATTAGGCAACTTAAGACTTGAGATCGCAAGAAGTTTGAACCTTCTGAATAAGAATGAATATAAATTCCTGTGGGTAACTGAATTCCCGCTTTTGGAGTATTCAAAGGAGGAGAACCGCTTTGTAGCAAAGCACCATCCATTCACAATGCCGATGGATGAGGATCTGGCACTTTTGGATACCGACCCGGCGAAGGTCAGAGCAAAGGCTTATGATATTACCTTAAATGGTACCGAGGTTGGCGGAGGCTCTGTGAGAATTTTCCAGAGCGATGTTCAGGAGAAGATGTTTGAGGTACTGGGCTTTACGAAGGAAGCAGCCTATGAGCGCTTCGGCTTCTTATTGAATGCCTTCAAATACGGTGTTCCCCCGCATGCCGGACTGGCTTACGGCCTGGACCGACTGGTGATGCTGATGGCGAAGGAGGACTCTATCCGTGATGTCATCGCTTTTCCGAAGGTTAAGGATGCCTCCTGTCTGATGACTGAGGCCCCGAATGTGGTTGAGGACAAGCAGCTGAAGGAACTGGGCATTAAGATTGCACTGGAAGATAACAAATAATAAATACGTACAGGGCTGTTTCATTATAGCTATGGAGATACAAGAGGTCCTTTTTGATAGGACCTCTTGTATCTTTTTAGTAATTGTGAAACAGCCCCATTCAGCTATAGGAGATTAATTATGCACAAGATAATATATATTTTGATAGCCGGCTATATGCTAGGAATGAGCATCGCAGGATTTACGTCAATGGGACTGGATAAGAGAAGGGCTATTAAGGGAATGTGGCGAATATCGGAGCGTACACTTCTTTCGATTGCCATATTTGGAGGAGGGCTAGGTTCCTATCTGGGAATGAGATGTTTCCGTCATAAGACAAAGCATCTGTCCTTTCGGCTTCTGCTTCCGGCGGCAGCTATCACAGACCTCCTTCTGATATATTACTTTCTGGTAAAGCCTTTTATATAAATAAAGGATGCTTTGTAATCTGATCAAGGGGGTTCCTTCACTCAAATTCTGGTAATGATAGAATTTATTATGTTAAACTGTTGACAACCTTCTACATTTTTGATATCATTACTTTAAAGCGCTGCGCTTTAAAGCGATAAAGTGATAAAATGTATGGAAGGTGGGGGATGGAGATGATTATTAAAGTAGCGTTCTTAATCTGCTTTTTTGTAATCATGGTATTGGTGGGCATTTATGCCAGAAAGCATGCAACTAACGTTGGAGACTTTGTATTAGGCGGAAGGGCAGTAGGGCCTTGGCTTACTGCTTTTGCATATGGAACGACCTATTTTTCGGCAGTTATCTTCGTAGGCTATGCAGGTCAGTTCGGTTGGAAGTACGGTACTGCAGCTACATGGATCGGGATCGGGAACGCATTTCTCGGAAGCCTGCTGGCTTGGGTGGTGTTGGGCCGCAGAACCCGTGTCATGACGCATCATTTGAAATCTACGACAATGCCGGATTTCTTCGGCAGCAGGTATGACAGTAAAGTAATTAAAATTGTTGCCTCTGCCATTGTTTTCATTTTTATGATACCTTATACCGCCTCCGTATACAAAGGTCTGTCAGGGTTGTTTCATATGGCCTTTGATATTCCGTACTGGGTATGTGTCTTGGCTATGGCGATCTTAACCGGTGCTTATGTTATCCTTGGAGGATATATGGCTACGGCAATCAACGATTTTATCCAGGGCATCATCATGCTGGTAGGTATTGTAGCGGTTATTGCTGCTGTAATCAACGGACAGGGAGGCTTTATGGAAGCGATCGGCAGCCTTTCAAAGATTACCAGTGATACACAGGCCACCTTGGGTCAGGCCGGAGCATATACCTCTTTCTTCGGACCGGATCCGAAAAACCTGTTAGGGGTTATTATTCTTACTTCGCTGGGGACCTGGGGCTTACCTCAGATGGTACATAAATTCTATGCAATTAAAAATGAGAAATCCATTAAGACAGGAACCATCATTTCTACGATATTCGCCGTGATCATTTCCGGTGGCTGCTATTATCTCGGAAGCTTTGGAAGATTATTTGATGACCCTGCTATCCGCACAGCATCGGGAGCTGTTAATTTCGATGCGATTGTACCTTTTATGCTGTCCGATTTATCCGACGTCCTGATCGGCATTGTGGTTGTTCTTGTATTATCCGCTTCCATGTCGACCTTATCCAGTTTGGTGCTGACCTCCAGCTCGACTCTGACCCTCGATTTTCTGAAGGGTAATATTATTAAGAGCATGAGCGAGAAGAAGCAGCTGCTCGTCATGAGAATATTGATCGTATTCTTCATCGGGCTCTCGGTATTCCTGGCATTGAATCCGATCACCTTCATTGCACAGCTGATGAGTATTGCCTGGGGTGCTATGGCGGGTTCCTTCCTGGCACCTTTCCTTTACGGACTCTATTGGAAGGGCGTTACAAAAGCGGCTGTCTGGGTTTGCTTTGCTTCCGGTGTCGGTATTACCGTAACCAATCTATTCTTTAACTATATTGCTTCTCCGATTAATGCAGGCGCCATAGCAATGGTTGCAGGACTTGTGATTGTTCCGATTGTCAGCCTGATTACACCGAAGCTAAAAAGAGAGAGAGTAAGTGAACTGTTCTCCTGTTATGATGAGCCTGTTACGGTACATGCCCGTAAGTCCATTCAGGAGGCTTGACAGATTATCAAAGTGAATAAATCATTCAGGATAGAAGGATTCAGGCAGTGAAAAGCCCCCCGCAAGGAGGGCTTGCTCCTGTGTAAAGCCGCACTTCCGGAGACTTAAATTATGGTTATAATAATATCTAAATATCATGAAGGTAGGAGTACCGGCTAGGGTTGCTCCGGATCATGAATCATGAAGGGGGATCATAAAATGATATGGGCGAAAGAAGAAACACTTCCCAGGAAAGAAATTGAAGCAATTCAGCTTGCCAGGCTGAAGGAAACCCTGGTCAGGATGTACGAGAAGGTTCCGGCCTATCGTACCAAGATGGATGAGGCTGGGGTGAAATGCGAGGATATTAAAACACTGGAGGACTTAAGCAAGCTTCCGTTCACGAATAAACAGGATCTGAGGGATAATTATCCCTTCGGTTTATTCACAGTACCGAAGAAGGAACTGGTCCGTATCCATGCTTCCTCGGGAACCACCGGTAAACCGACTGTCGTTGGGTATACGAAGAAGGATCTGGCTACTTGGACAGAGTGTGTGTCGAGAATAGCAGCTATGGGTGGTGCTACCGGGGAGGATGTAGCGCAGATATGCTTTGGCTATGGAATGTTCACCGGCGCATTGGGACTTCATTATGGCTTGGAGAATATCGGTGCCGCAGTATGTCCCACTTCCTCAGGTAATACCCAGAAGCAGATCATGTATATGCAGGATTTCGGGACCACGCTGCTTGTAGCAACTCCCTCCTATGCCTTACATATCGGTGAAGTAGCAAGACAGATGGGGCTTGATCCCGCTAAGGATTTGAATATTAAGATTGGTCTCTTCGGCGGTGAGGGTATGACAGAACCGATGCGTCAGGAGATGTACCGACTGTGGGACAAGGATATGAAGGTGACCCAGAATTATGGCATGAGTGAGCTGATTGGCCCCGGTGTATCCGGTGAATGCCTGGAGCTTAATGGAATGCATATCAATGAAGATCATTTTATTCCTGAAATCATTGATTCGGAAACAGGTGAGGTACTGCCTCCGGGAGAGAAGGGGGAGCTGGTTATCACCTGTATTACAAAGGAGGCCCTTCCTCTGATCCGTTACAGGACCAAGGACATCTCCCGGCTGATGTATGAGCCCTGTAAATGCGGAAGAACAACTGTAAGAATGGAGAATCTGTCCGGCCGTGCAGATGATATGCTGATAATCCGGGGTGTAAATATATTCCCGTCGCAGATAGAAGAGGTATTACTGAAGGTTCCGGAAATCGGTCCGCATTATGAGATCATTGTAGACAGGAAGAACCATCTGGATACCATGGATATCAAGGTGGAGCTGGCAGACGAATCGCTGTTGGATTCCTATGCGAAGCTGGGTGAACTGGAACAGAGGATCAAAGCAAGACTCAGGGTTGTACTCGGTATAGAGGCTGTGATAAAATTAGTAGCACCAAGAAGCTTACAGCGTTTTGAAGGTAAGGCAAAGAGAGTAACTGACCTGCGAAAGAAATAACCGATAAAAATTAAGAAATACTTAGGTTAAATCATCAGTAGGGACGATAGGATCCGCTGATGCTTGATACGAGAAAGGAGTATACATAGTGGCAGACAGAGTGATTATGCTTGGAAATGAGGCTTTTGCCCGTGGAGCTTATGAGGCAGGCTGCAAGGTATCAGCCGCCTACCCGGGTACACCGAGTACAGAAATCAGTGAAAACATCGTAAAATATGAGGAGATCTATTCCGAATGGTCTCCGAATGAGAAGGTAGCAATGGAGGTTGCCATTGGTGCTTCCATCAGCGGCGTAAGGGCGCTTGCATCCATGAAGCATGTCGGACTTAACGTAGCATCTGACCCCTTATTTACCGTGGCCTACACCGGTGTAACAGGAGGCTTGGTTATCATTGTCGCAGACGATCCGGGTCTCTACAGCTCCCAGAATGAACAGGATACCAGAGCAGTGGCCAGAGCTGCGAAGGTACCGGTATTAGAGCCTGCAGATAGTGAAGAAGCGAAGGAATTCGTGAAATTCGCCTTTGATCTCAGTGAGAAATATGATACTCCGGTCATCGTCAGAAGTACGACGAGACTTTCCCATTCCCAGGGAATGGTGGAATTACATAATAGAGTTGAAAAAGAGGATAAGCCTTATGTCAGGGACGTCGCAAAGAATGTCATGATGCCGGCGAATGCTAAGGGCCGTCATTTGGTGGTTGAAAGCAGGGAGATTGCTCTGGCAAAGGATGGATGCGGCTTTCCGATCAATCAGGTGGAATATCAGGATACGAAGATCGGAGTCATTACCTCGGGGATTCCTTACCAGTATGTGAAGGAAGCTCTTCCGGAAGCATCCGTTCTGAAGCTGGGGCTGGTCAATCCGCTTCCGAAGGATTTAATTCTGGAATTTGCTTCTAAGGTGGAGACCTTATATATTGTAGAAGAACTGGATCCGATTATTGAGGAGCAGGTGAAGTCTTGGGGAATTCCTGCGATCGGTAAGGATATCCTGACCGTACAGGGAGAGTATTCCGCCAACCTGTTAAGAAGAGCCATAAAGGGCGAGCAGCTGGGAGTGGTCCACGCGGCGGCAGTACCTAACCGTCCTCCGATCCTTTGCCCCGGCTGTCCACATAGGAGCGTATATTCCCTGCTGAACAAATTAAAGATTCATGCTGCCGGAGATATCGGCTGTTACACGCTTGGAGCTGTTGCACCCTTAAGCGTGGTGGATACGACCATCTGCATGGGAGCAAGTATCTCTTCCCTTCATGGTATGGAGAAGGCAAAGGGTAAGGAGTATATTAAGAATTGGGTGGCTGTCATCGGTGATTCCACCTTTATGCACACCGGGATCAATTCCCTGATCAATATGGTTTATAATAAGGGAACCGGTACGGTCCTGATTCTTGATAATTCTACAACCGGAATGACCGGGCATCAGGACCATGCGGCTACCGGTAAGACGTTAAAGGGAGAAGCAACTTATTCGGTGGATATTGCAGCGCTTTGTAAAGCTGTCGGTGTAAATCATGTGTATGTGGTAGATGCCTTTGATACGGCAAGGCTGGAGAAGGTAATCAAGGAAGCTACAGCGATGGATGAGATTGCTGTCATTATCGCTCAGGCACCCTGCGTATTATTAGATAAGACCCCTGTGAAAAGACGTTACCGTATTGATCCCAATATATGCATGAAGTGCGGTATGTGCATGAAACCCGGTTGTCCCGCTATTACAAAGATGGAAAACGGTGATATCGCAATTAATGACACCATGTGCAATGGCTGTGGCTTATGTGAAAAGCTTTGTAAGTTCAAAACCATTCAATTGGTCGAGAACAATTAGAGCTGCCGTGAAGCGGCAGTATGTAGTATTAGTGTGAATAGTCCCGCGAATGACATGCGGGCCAATAGTCCCGCAAATGACATGCGGGCCAATAGTCCCGCGATTGACATGCGGGCCATTAGGAGGAACGGGATTAGTATGGAAACAAAGAATATAATGATCGTAGGAGTCGGTGGTCAGGGAACCCTACTGACTAGCAGGATCCTTGGCGGGTTGGCAATTCATGCAGGCTATGATGTAAAATTGTCCGAGGTACACGGGATGGCGCAACGGGGAGGCAGCGTTGTAACCTTTGTGAGATATGGCAGTAAGGTGAATGAGCCTATTGTGGAGGAAGGACAGGCAGATGTACTGATTGCTTTTGAACGGCTGGAGGCTTTAAGATATGCGCACTATTTAAAGAAGGGCGGAGCTATCGTGGTCAATGATCAGAGAATTGACCCGATGCCGGTTGTTATCGGAGCTGCTAAATACCCTGAGCATATACTGGAGGAGCTGGAGAAAACGCACCGGGTCTATAAGGTAAATGCCATAGAGGAAGCGAAGAAGCTTGGGAACAGCAGAGTATTTAATATAATTGTACTCGGTATCGCTGCTCAGCATATGAATTTTACGAAGGAAGACTGGATGGCTGTGATTGAGAAAACTGTGCCGGCTAAAACCGTAGAAATCAACCTGAAAGCCTTTGAAACAGGCTATCACCTGCACGAAACTGACAAAATAACTACGTAAGGATTACTTGCCGGGAAATCTATTATTAAGAAGTAATATAAAGTGAGTGAATAAGCTAAGAGGCATTAACTATTAAGATAAGAGGGGGTATGACTATGATCAGACAGCTGTCCGTATTCGTACAAAACGAGATAGGAAGCCTGGCAGGAGTAACGGCAGTACTGAAAAAGAACAATATCAATTTACGGGCAATCGCATCTTTT
>JAEZHX010000246.1 GCA_023436765.1 Bacillota bacterium | reverse complement strand
TCTTATAATGAAAATATACTTTACTAATTTAAAGTCATGTAGTGAGAAAACAGTAGGATCCAAGGGAGGATGAGAGTATGGGAAGAATTTATAACTTTTCTGCAGGACCGGCGATGTTACCGGTTGAAGTTCTTAAGGAAGCAGCAGATGAAATGCTCGATTACAGAGGTACCGGAATGTCAGTAATGGAGATGAGCCACAGGTCGAAAGCTTATGAGTCAATTATTCAGGAAGCAGAGAAAGACCTTAGGGAAGTAATGAATATTCCTGACAATTATAAAGTTCTTTTCCTACAGGGCGGCGCTTCACAGCAGTTTGCCATGATACCTATGAATCTCATGAAGAACAGGGTAGCAGACTATATTGTTACCGGCCAGTTTGCGAAGAAAGCTTACCAGGAGGCACAGCTCTTCGGTAAGATCAACGCAGTTGCAACCTCTGCTGATAAAACCTTTTCCTATATCCCGGATTGTTCCGATCTTCCGATTTCCGAGGATGCGGATTATGTATATATATGTGAGAATAATACGATTTACGGAACGAAGTTCAAGACTCTTCCGAACACTAAGGGTAAGCCCCTGGTAGCAGATGTGTCCTCCTGTTTCCTCTCAGAACCCATAGATGTAACAAAATACGGACTCATCTACGGCGGTGTTCAGAAGAATATCGGCCCTGCCGGAGTTGTTATCGTAATCATCCGTGAGGATCTGATTACGGAGGATACCCTTCCCGGTACACCGACCATGCTGAAATATAAGACTCATGCAGACGAAGGCTCCATGTACAATACCCCGCCGGCTTACGGTATTTATATCTGCGGTAAGGTATTTAAGTGGATCAAGAATATGGGCGGTCTGGAAGCTATGAAGGCCCATAACGAGAAGAAGGCAGCCGTCCTCTATGATTATCTGGACCAGAGCAAGCTCTTTAGGGGAACCGCGGTGAAGAAGGACCGCTCCCTGATGAATGTAACCTTCGTTACAGGTAATGAAGAGCTGGATGCGAAATTCGTGAAGGAAGCTAAGGCAGCAGGCTTCGAGAACCTAAAGGGCCACAGATCCGTAGGTGGCATGAGAGCCAGCATCTACAATGCAATGCCGATCGAGGGTGTGGAGAAGCTCGTAGAGTTCATGAAAAAGTTCGAAGCGGAGAACACGAAATAAAGTAGCGGAGTGTGAAGAAGAAGCTTCTTCACAAAGCGAATTGTAGAAAATTCGCTTCTTTCAAAACTACCAAAAAGCGGAATAATGGAGGATTTATTATATGAAATATAGCTGTCTGAATCCTATCGCGGATATAGGAATCAATATATTTACTGACCAGTATACGAAAGTGGATAATGTGAACGATGCAGATGTGATTCTGGTAAGAAGTGCCGCCATGCATGAGATGGAGTTTTCAGATAATCTGAAGGCGATTGCCAGAGCAGGAGCCGGTGTTAATAACATTCCGCTGGAGAAATGTGCGGAGCAGGGTATCGTAGTATTCAACACCCCCGGTGCCAATGCAAATGGCGTGAAGGAGCTGGTAATTGCCGGCTTGATCATGGCTTCCAGAGATATCGTTGGTGGTGTCAACTGGGTACAGACCATTAAGGAAGAAACCGGTGTAGCAAAGCTTGTAGAGAAGGGCAAGGGTAAATTCGCCGGCCGCGAGATTCAGGGCAAGAAGCTCGGTGTCATCGGTCTGGGAGCAATCGGTGTACTCGTAGCGAATGCAGCGAACCGTCTGGGAATGAAGGTATATGGCTGCGATCCCTTTATCTCTGTTGATAGTGCCTGGAACCTTTCCAGAGATGTTGCGCATGTAAAGACCAGAGACGAGATCTATAAGGAATGTGATTATATTACAGTGCATACACCATTGGTATCCGATGAGGATCCCGATGTGAATACGAAGGAAATGATTAATAAGGAAGCAATCGCTAAGATGAAGGATGGAGTAATTCTCCTGAACTTTGCCAGAGATCTGCTTGTTAATGATGATGATATTGCGGAAGCCCTGCAGTCCGGTAAGATTGCAAAGTACATCACCGACTTCCCGAACGATAAGACAGCAAAAATGGATGGAGTAATCGCCATCCCCCATCTGGGAGCTTCCACTGAGGAATCCGAGGATAACTGTGCAGTCATGGCTGTAAGGCAGCTGATGGATTATATGGAGAACGGTAATATCAAGAACTCCGTTAATTTCCCGAATTGTGATGCCGGAGTGTGTCAGACCCAGGGACGTATCGCTATCCTGCACAGGAATATTCCTAACATGCTGACTCAGTTTACCGGAGCTTTCTCTGCCCTGAATATTAACATCTCCGATATGGTGAATAAGAGTAAGGGTGATTATGCCTATACTGTCCTGGATGTTGAGGCTTCCATCAATGAAGACATTGCTGCGAGGCTTGCTACCATCAAGGGTGTATTGAAGGTTAGAATTGTTAAATGACTATATTTTGAATAGAGTGGATAGGGAATAGAAGAAAGGTGCTGCAAATGAATTGCATAGTTAATTCGTTTGCAGTATCTTTTTATACTAGATTTTACTATATATAGATAAACCTGAATATTTATAAAATATAATGTGTTTTTATGTTGAAAATAAATATATAAAGTATTATGATTATAGTAATGATTACCGGAATTTAAGATATTGGGAGGTTATGAATATGCAGGTGGGCTACAACTTAAGAAAAGCGGATAAGGTTAATCTGATTACTATTTTGTTGTTGGTAATTATCATATGCGGGCAGGTTGCTATGGCTGATGGGCTTGCGAACAGCGTTGTCCAGCTGACGGCAGGAGCTGTAATAGCTATAATAATGTTTCTGAATTATTTTTTTCCAATGAAAAGCTACATTCGTGGATTGCTGTTTGCATCACTGACCTCCTTAGTTATCACCGGCCTGATCTTTGCTGATGGATATAGCTTAAACAAACATTATATGTTTTTAGTATCCATAGCGATGGTATCTCTTTACTTTAAAAAGGAACTTATTTTGATCCATGGCATCCTGGTGAATATAGAATACATCATTCTTTACGTATTTGTTCCGGACAGCTTCCTCTCTGAGATACATACCTATTCCGATTTCACAACAATCATCATACTGACGGACGGTGTCTTGATTTTACTATACTTCCTTACAAAGTGGGGCAATGATCTGGTGAATAAGACCGCTGAGAAGGAAGCGGAAACCGGTAAGCTTCTCGGAAGGCTGAACGGAATGTTTCAATCCATCAAAGAAGTCGCTGCAACCCTTGACGGCAGTATCGGTGTATTAAACGAGAAAACTTTTAATATAAATGAAACAAGCAAAGGAATATTGGAATCTGTACAACAGATCTCTGCCGCTATTCAGGAGGAAGCCTCTAGTGTTAATGTGATTAATGGGACGATGAACAGCTCTATGCAGGGACTTAATCAGTCAGTATCCCTCTCCCATGGGATTATGGATAAAACCAACAGCATGGAGAGCATGGTGGAGGATGGCTGGAGAAAGGTTGAGACAGCTAAGAACAGTATGAGCACAGTACAATCCGCTATCAGTATGACGGCAATTACCGTTACTGAACTGAAAGAAAGCCTTGACATGATCAACAGCCTTTTATACAGTATTAAGGATATCGCAGGCCAGACAACCCTTCTGGCACTGAACGCATCCATTGAATCTGCCCGTGCCGGTGAACAAGGGAAGGGTTTTGCTGTTGTGGCAGAGCAAATCAGAAGACTTTCAGAGCAGAGTAAGGCCATTGTCGCAGATATAACCGAAGTGACCGACCATATCTCTGAGAAATCAGCAGAAGCAGCTGAAAAATCAGTGGAAGGTGATAAAGCAGCTAATTCAGGCTTGGCTATGATGAGTGAGGTTGCTGATTTCTTTAAACATATCAAGGATTATTATAAGGATACCAACGGAGAGTTCCAGAAGAATGTGAAGGGAATCGAAGAATTGGTAAATAACTTTATCGAGATTCAGGAGCAGCTGATGAATGTGGCCAGCATTTCAGAAGAGAACTCTGCTGCAACCGAGGAGATCTTATCCTATATCGAAGAAGAGAATTCCCAGATTGGCTTCATCAGCGAAACAGTCGGTCAGATTAAGGCATTGAACGACAGGATGAAAGATCAGAGAAATGCAATGAAGAATATGAATTGAAGACAGTGTGGAGGTTAATTTAATGGCAACAGTAAGACCGTTTCAGTGTATCAGACCGGAGAGAAAGGCAGCCGAACGGGTGGCAGCATTACCATATGATGTGTATAATCGAAAGGAAGCAAAGGAGGAGGTCTTAAGGGAACCCTTATCCTTTTTGAATATCGACCGGGCAGAGACACAATTTCCCGACGAGGTGGATACCTATGATCCGAGAGTATATGTGAAAGCCAAGGAGCTTCTAAATGCTATGATTGGACAGGGGATTCTGAAGAAGGACACGGAAGAATGCTATTATATCTATCAGCTGACGATGGCGGGAAGGTCGCAGACGGGGATCGTTGCCTGCGCTTCAATTGATGATTATCTGGATAATGTCATTAAAAAGCATGAGAATACCAGGGAAGATAAAGAGATTGACCGGATCAACCATGTTGATCTCTGTAATGCGCAGACCGGGCCGATCTTTCTGGCTTATCGCTCAAGAAGGGAGCTTGACCTGATCGTAGAGGCGGTCAAGCAGGAGGAACCGCTTTATCATTTCATCTCTGTGGATGGAATCGGTCATCAGGTATGGAGGATCTCCCGTAAGGAGCCGGTTGATAAAATAAGGAGTGCCTTTGAGGCTATTGACAGTATCTATATCGCAGACGGACATCATCGGGCGGCCTCTGCAGTGAAGGTTGGTTTAAAACGGCGGAAGGAGCACCCGGGTTATAACGGGGAGGAGAAGTTCAACTTTTTCTTATCGGTTTTATTTCCTCATGACCAGCTCATGATCATGCCTTATAATAGGGCGGTGAAGGATCTGAACGGGCTAACAGTGGAGGAATTTGTGAAGAAGGTAGGAGAACACTTCTCTATTGCTCCTGCGGTTGAAGAGCCTTTTGCTCCCGGTAAGAAAGCAGAGTTTGGGATGTATCTGGAAGGAAAGTGGTATACCCTTGAAGCGAAGGAAGCCTTAAAAAATCTTTCGGATCCCGTAAAGGCTCTGGATGTCTCGCTCTTGCAGGATTATCTACTACAGCCGGTCCTTGGCATTACAGATCCGAGAACGGATAAGAGAATTGACTTCATCGGCGGTATCCGGGGCTTAAAGGAGCTGGAGCGCAGAGTGTCAGAGGATATGAAGGTGGCCTTTTCGATGTACCCTACTTCAATAACAGAGTTATTTGCTGTATCCGATGCAGGGAAGCTGATGCCTCCGAAATCAACCTGGTTTGAACCGAAATTAAGAAGCGGCCTGTTTATTCACTCTCTCGAATAATCTGGGCAATAGAATAGTATTTCCAAGGATGGAAGGGGTTGCCTTTCCATCCTTTTTAGTGATATACTTAATATTATGAGATTTATTTTTATCATATCCAGCATAGGAATAACTAATCTATATCACATTAGAAGGGAGTCATACATATGGCGAATTTAAGAGGAACTAAGACACTTGAGAATCTGATGAAGGCTTTCGCAGGAGAATCACAGGCAAGGATGAGATATACCTACTTTGCATCAGTTGCAGGGAAAGAAGGATATAAGCAGATACAGAATATCTTCCTTGAGACAGCTGAGAATGAGAAGGAACATGCCAAGGTGTTCATGAAGCTTGCATTGGAGCACCTGGATGGAGAGAATCCTGCACCGGTGGAGATTAATGCGACCTATCCTTTCGCATTCGGTGATACCATAGCAAATTTAAGATCTGCTGCCGCAGGTGAGCATGAGGAATGGGAGGTGGACTATCCTGCCTTTGCCAATACTGCGAAGGAGGAAGGCTTCACGGAGATTGCATCCAAGTTCCAATTAATCGCAAGGGTAGAAAAGCACCATGAAGCCAGATACCGTAAGCTCTTGGAGAATATTGAGAACGGAACGGTATTCAAGAAGGATGGCAAGGTATTTTGGAAATGCATAAACTGCGGATATGTGCATGAGGGTGATGGGGCACCGGAGCTCTGTCCGGCCTGCAAGCATCCGAAGGATTACTTCCAGCTGCTGGATGACTGTTTCTAAATATAAAATATTGAGCTGTTCCATATCATAAACTAAATATGGCGCAGATAACAAGAATGTTTATTACATCATATATTTAAGCTGATAGCGTGTGATTATAAATCCATAAAGAGAACGTTTGCTACCGGAGCGAGAACGTGTCTTATGTTGGATCATAATCACACGCTATTTGTATACCTAGAATGTGATAAACAGTACGAATTGCTATCTATTACTGATACGGAACACCTACGATTACTTAATAATTATTTTACTTTTCTATAGGGACAGGATGTGATAAAATAGAATGATGATGAGAGTGTTATCGAATAAAGTAAAAAAAGAGTTTGAAATGGGAGAAATATACTATGGGTAATCTTTTTAATATTGATAGTCCGGTTTTAACTGCACTGAGCAAAATATGTGACATCTTGTTCCTGAGTGTACTATGGGTAATATTATGTATTCCGGTGATAACGATTGGACCGGCAACTACAGCATTATATTATACAATAGTTAAGGTAATCCGAAAAGAAAGAGGATATCTGTTCCGGGAATTCTTCAAATCCTTCCGGTTGAATTTTAAGAGAGGTGCAATTGTCGGTGTAATTCTCACGGCAGTATTCGTAATCCTATACTTTGATATCATTGTTTCCTGGCAGTCCTTGAGCGAGGATAGCAGTAAAGGTTCAGTTTTCCTTGGTATCTATTTAGCTCTTACTTTCCTGGCAATCAGCTTCGCCATGTTTGCATTTCCGATTCTGTCCAGATTCGAGATGACCGTTAAGCAATTGCTTAAGGCAGCTGTCTATATGTCTATGAGACATCTTCCTCTCACCTTTGTAATGTTAGTGGTAGTAGTTGCTGCTATAATCGTTACAGCGTTTATGCCTATGCTGCTATTCTTCATTCCTGCAACCGTTGTCTTGATCAACTCTTTTATGATGGAACATATTCTGAAGAAATATATGCCGAAATCAGAAGGCCCCGGGGAAGAGACGGGGAAGGACGAATGGTATCTGGACTAGTCGTACTTTGTTGATTTCATAACAAACAATTGAATATTGTGGGAAACTTTTCGGCAGTTTTCATAAAAAGAGGAATTATTAAAAAAAGTTCTTTTCTTTTCACAGAAAACGTGATATAAACTAATATATATTATACCAATAAAGAGCGAAGGTGTTCTCAAACATTTGAGGACACCTTTTTCTTAAATCTAAACTGGGGAGGATAAGAAATGTCTGAGAGATTAACCGAGTTATTTGGAATTGACGTGTTTAATGATGCAGCGATGGTAGAACGTCTACCGAAGAAAATCTATGCAGATCTTAAGAAGACCATTGAGAATGGCGATTACCTGGCTCCTAATGTGGCAGAGGTGGTTGCGAACGCGATGAAGGATTGGGCAATCGAACGGGGTGCTACCCATTACACCCACTGGTTCCAGCCCATGACAGGCATCACTGCCGAGAAGCATGATTCCTTTATCAGCCCTACTGCAGAAGGTAAGGCAATTATGGAGTTCTCAGGCAAGGAACTGATTACGGGTGAGCCGGATGCCTCTTCATTTCCTTCCGGCGGATTACGTGCTACTTTCGAAGCAAGGGGATATACCGCTTGGGATTGTACCTCGCCGGCTTTCTTACGCGAGGATGCCGGCGGGGTTACACTATGCATTCCTACTGCTTTCTGCTCCTATAACGGAGAAGCACTGGACGTAAAGACGCCTTTGCTCCGCTCCATGGAAGCATTAAGTGAACAGGCAGTGCGTATCGTGAAGCTGTTCGGACACACGGATGTAAAGCGGGTTGCTCCCTCCGTCGGTCCGGAGCAGGAATATTTCTTAGTAGATAAAGCAAAGTATCTGAAGAGAGATGATCTTATCTTTGCGGGCAGAACCTTATTCGGTGCGATGGCACCGAAGGGACAGGAGCTGGAGGATCATTACTTCGGAAGTATTAAGGAGAGAATTAGCTCCTTCATGAAGGAATTAAACACCGAACTCTGGAAGATGGGTGTTACCGCGAAGACTCAGCATAATGAGGTTGCTCCTGCTCAGCACGAGTTGGCTCCGATCTATGCAACCGCAAATATTGCTACCGACCACAACCAGTTGGTTATGGAATGTATGAGGAAGGTGGCGAACCGCCATGGTCTTGCCTGTCTACTTCATGAGAAGCCGTTTGCAGGAGTGAATGGCTCCGGTAAACATAATAACTGGTCCATGATCACCGATACCGGTAAGAATCTGTTGGATCCCGGTAAAACACCTCATGACAATATTCAGTTCCTGTTGTTTTTAGCAGCTGTGTTAAAGGCAGTTGACCTGCATGCGGATTTACTCCGTGTATCCGCTGCTAATGTCGGTAACGATCACAGACTGGGTGCAAATGAAGCTCCTCCGGCAATCATCTCCGTATTTGTAGGTGCGCAGCTGGATGATGTCCTTTCGCAGCTGATTGAGACCGGTGAAGCGAAGAGAAGTAAGGATGGCGGCAAGCTGAATGTCGGTGTTCATACGATCCCTGAACTTAGCAAGGATGCCACAGACCGTAACCGTACCTCACCGTTCGCCTTTACCGGTAATAAATTCGAATTCCGTATGGTCGGCTCTTCCGCATCCATCGGATCCTGTAATACCGTCCTGAATACCATCGTTGCAGATGTACTCGGTGAAATGGCGGATGAGCTTGAGAAGGCTGCTGATTTTGACTTGGCAGTTCATGATATGATTAAGAAGACAGTAAGTGAACATAAGCGGATCGTTTTCAACGGCAACGGATATTCTGAGGCTTGGGTGGAAGAGGCTGAGAGAAGAGGCCTTCCTAATATCAAATCCATGGTAGAAGCCATTCCTTACCTGGATTCAGAGAAAGCTGTCGCAATCTTCAAAAAGCATAAGGTATTCTGTGAGTCGGAGCTGCATTCCCGTGCTGAGATCATGTATGAGTCTTATTCCAAGGCGATTAATATCGAGGCTAAGACTATGATATCCATGGCTAGTGTGAAATTCATCCCGGCAGTTATCACCTACGCCAAGACACTGGCTGATTCAATCAATGCGATTAAGACTGCCGCTCCCGGTGCAGATGTAAGCGTTCAGACAGAACTCCTTCAAGAGACTTCTGAGCTGTTGGTAAAAGCTCAGGCTGCGTTAAAGAACCTTCAGAATAAGACCGCTAAGGCAGGTGCAATCGAAGAGGGACATAAGATGGCGGAAGCCTACCATCAGGAGGTGGTTCCTGCCATGGTGGAATTAAGAACTCCGATTGATGCTCTGGAGGTTATCGTTGATAAGAGCTTGTGGCCGGTACCTACCTATGGAGATTTGTTATTTGAAGTCTAGGAGTAGGTGGAAAAGTTCAATTTGTAACTTTGCATGAAGATAAATGTTAAAAGGCAGGTATCTGGAAACAATCATAAATTGTTTTCAGATACCTGCTTTGCATAACACGCTTAATATTGTAAAGGCATGGATTAATGTAGAATACCCATATATGTTTCAATAGCATTTCTGATTAATTTATTAAAATCATCTGCCTGCCATGCGCTTCTACCGGTAAATAGCCCATCAATGGAAGGCTGTATAATTAAGTCATTTGCATTGCCAGGGTTTACACTTCCGCCATATAGTACAGGAATATCTTTACCTGAAGATCCAAAAATCTCTGTTAAGCAATTCTTAATCACACCATGTTTTTCTTCGGCATATTCTACAGAAGCAGGTATACCGTTTACTCCGATTGCCCATACAGGCTCATAGGCAACCCATAATCTTGATACCTGATCAATGGAAACGTTATGTAACCCGATTTTTAATTGAGTACGAAGAACTTCATCACTGATCCCATACGTCTTCTCATCCAAAGTCTCTCCTATGCATAATAAAGCCGTAAAGCCGTGGTTTAGGGCAGCCTTCACCTTTTTGTTCTCCTCAACATCTGTTTCGCCAAATACATGCCTGCGCTCAGAATGACCGATCATTACTAAGTCCAGGCCCAATTCCTTTAACATGATCGGTGAGATTTCTCCCGTATATTGCCCCTGATCTTCCCAGCACATGTTTTGTGCTCCAAGCTTTATCAAGCCTCTATCCACTGAGTTTACTGCATTGCTTAATGCTGTATAGGAAGGTATTACAAATAACTCAATTTCATCTCTGCTAATATCTTTTGTGTTATCTGCAAGTAAATTCAGATAGTCTACTGTGTCCCTGATTGTTTTGTACATCTTCAAATTGGTTCCAAAGTATAATTTTTTTTGCATTGTCTGCCTCCATAGTTGGATTTTTATAGTAGATTCAACCAAAAATATACATATTTTTTATGCATAAATTTATTAATTTTATCAAAAAATTAATGGTTACATTATATATTACCAGAATAAAACAGAAAATCAATCATAATTTTAAATAAAATTACTAAAAATACTTTTGTATAGGAAAAGAAATATGGTATAATCAATAAAAAAACATCTGCAAAGGAGTCAAAATGTACAATAAATGGAAGGTACTGATAGTAGATGATGAATTCCGTATAGGTCAGCTTATCAAAAAGCTTATTCAGTGGGATAAGATTGGATTGGAATGTATTGACACTGTGGATAATGGGGAATTGGCATTTAAAATCATTAAAGAACAGAAGCCGGATATAGTAATAACTGATATCCGCATGCCTCAGATCAGCGGACTGGACTTAATAGAGATGACGAAGGAAATTGACGAACATGTTAAATTTGTTGTAATCAGTGGATATAAAGAATTTGAATATGCCCATAAGGCTCTCAAATTTGGAGTAAATGATTATCTGCTAAAGCCTGTAAAACAGGAGGAATTGAATAAGGTACTGCAAAAAATCCATGATGAGATTACCGAAGGGTATCAAAAGAAGGAAGAAGAAAGGCAGTTTATCAAGGCGGTAACAGTAAGCGAGCAAATCATTAAAAGTAAACTTCTGAATCATATTATCGATCAGACGGATTCACCATCATTAAGTGAGATAAAGAAAGAATACAATTTGAGCTTTAATGCAAGCGTTTTCCGTGGCTTTGATATCAAGCTGGACTATATCGACTATGTTAAAATAGATAAAAAGCAGGACAGATTAACGATTGAGAAAGTTATATCCATCATAGAAGAAAACATAGAGGGTATTGTTACGGAGCACCTGATCTGTGAAAAGGATAATCTAAATATTTTTTTCCTGATTAACTATGATAGTTCCAATGCGAAGGAAATGATAAACCGTATCAATAATATCTTGATTGAAATACAGGAGTACTTAATTGGCTTTGACCAATATGAAGCTACCATCGGAATCGGCAGCGAAGAGACTGAGTTTGGAAATATCCGGTTTTCCATAAACTCTGCATATAGAGCAGTTGGTAATAGAATTAAGATAGGAACAGGCAGATTGATTTATGCAGAATCAATCCAGCTGGAGAATCGGATTGATGCGAATAAATATATTGAAATGCATAAAAGCTCTTTGCTAGCAGGCCTCGAAGCCTATTCTAAGGAAGCCTTTACACAGGGCATCAATTACATATTTAGTGAATTACAGTTTAAGGAAAACATAGATTTTTCCTGTTATTATGATATTGCACAGGAACTGATTACGCTGTTTTTTGATAATATCTCAGTGAAGAACAATGATGACCTGCTGAAGCAATACCTGCTTCAGGCATATCAGCATTGCAATACAACGCATAAGCTAAAGGAGCTGATAAAGAGCTGCTTATGCTATTACCTAGAGGAATGCCTAAAGCAAATTGAAACAGAATCTACGAAGCCCATACGTCAGGCCAAATTGTATATCGATGAGCATTATAACGAGAAGATTGTCCTGGAGGATATTGCAAGCTCCATTCATTTGAATCCGGTTTATTTCAGTGTGTTATTTAAAAAAGAAACAGGGGTTAATTTTAGCACTTATCTGATTAATACCAGAATGGAGGCGGCTAAAAAAATGTTACGTAACAGCAATGAAACGATTGCTTCTATTTCTGATGCCGTTGGCTATAAGGACGTAAGACACTTTAGTCAGATATTCTCCAAAACGGTAGGTATAAAGCCCGCTCTTTATCGTAAATTACATTCATAGGAGGAGCAGGATATGGACTTTGCGAAAAGAATTAGGTCTGTTATGATGATATGCTGTCTTCTGCTCTTACTGACAGCGGCAGTATTCTTTCTTGGATTTCTGCACTTAGGGGTTTGCATTATTTTGATGCTAGCTGAGACAGGAGTGATCGTGTATTTGCACCGCTCATTATTAAAGCCCCTGATTGACTTTGATCATGCCCTGGACCGCTGCATCGATAATTCAGTAGAAAGTAGTGAATTATTTGCCAATGTATCTGATAACTTATTATTCATGATGAAGGTAAATTTACTGGTTGATAAGTGTTCAAACCAAAAAATAAGGGATAATATGACTAAAGTATTTGATAAACAAGCAGAACTGACTGCATTGCAAAGTCAAATTAATCCTCATTTTTTATATAATACTTTAGAATCGATCAGAGGACAGGTATTATTGGATGGTAATGAAGAAACGGCTAAAATGATTGAAACTCTGGCATCCTTCTTTCGGTACAGCATCAGCCGTAAAGGAAATTTTGTAACCTTACGGGATGAATTAGCAAACATTCAGAACTACATGATGATACAAAGATATCGCTTCAATAACAGATTTTCCTTAGAGATATTGATTGACGATGAGGATGCCAAAGCATATGACTACAATATACCAAAGTTAATTATTCAACCTATTGTAGAAAATGCGATCTATCATGGATTGGAGAATCGCCTGGAAGGCGGCAAGGTAGTTATTGAAGTAATTGTCACAGAGAAGATCTTAATCATTACAATTTCAGATAACGGAAAGGGTATGGATCACAAGACCTTACAGGAGTTAAATGAGTGTATCCGGACAGCGGATCAATACACGGACGAAAATCAGGATAGAGAAGGAAAGCAAAATAATACCGGTATCGGATTAATGAACATCCAGAAAAGAATTCGATTGCTTCTGGGAGAAGAATTCGGATTAAGTGTATATAGTACGCTAAATCATGGGACCGATGTTGAAATTATCATTCCGGCTAATTATGAAAGGAATAAATAAGTAAGTTATGAAAAAAGAAGTATTGCGTATTCATAATTTAAACTTGGAGTATAGTCCTGCCGTTAAGCTTGAAAATATTAACCTGTGCTTAATGGCGGGGGAAAATGTTGGCTTCCTCGGGTTGGTTAACTCCGGAAAGAACCTTATGGTAGACATCCTATATGGTGATGTTAAAATAAATCCATCCTGTTTTTACATACATGGGGAGCAGGTGATCAAGAGAGAGGAAATCACACGGCTGGTCTATAAAATCACGAAAACAAATTATATTATCGACAATTGGACAGTAGCAGAATATATTTGTTTGGTCTCAGATAAAGCTTTCTTGGGAATTTACAGACGAAAATCCTTACTTCATAAGACTGAAATGCTATTAAAAAAGCTTAATCTGGATATTGATGTTCACAATAAGCTAAAGAATTTAACGGAATTAGAAAAACGTATGATTGATTTAGTGAAGGCTTGCCATTTGGGTGCCAAAATAATAATCATCAGCGATGAATTTGAGGGATGTTCCAATGAGGATATTCTTAAGTTTAAACAGAAGCTGGAAGAAATTAAAAATAATGATATTGTGGTAATCACGAACTGCTATTCCGATCATGTTTTACGGATTTTATCGGATCGGTTTATTGTTTTTCATAAGGGATATATCTTAAAAAAATGGAAGGGATTGATTCAAGAAAACAATCATTTGAGTGAATATCTACTGAATTTGATTTCCGAAACGGCAATAAAGAAGGAAGCAAACAATGAAAATGATAAAGAAACAGCTAAAATCATATATTCCATTCATAACCTGGTATTAAAGGAGAATAGTTCTGTCAGGTTGGATTTTTTTATGAATGAGGTAGTCATTTTACGTGTGATGAACGCCAAAGTGAAAAAACAACTGTTTGATTTATTAACGGGCAGGCTGATCGATAAGGGCATGAAGATATACCTGGAGGATAGGTTGTGCCAGTTTCATGCTGTAAATGATTTTATAAGAAGCAAGATTGTATCGATTGCCAATTTAGGTGGTAAGGATGAATTGTTTTTAGAAATGTCTGCCGGGGACAATTTATTAATTCCTTCCGTCACCAAAATATCAGCATTAGATTATATGCATACAGGATATAAAATGAGCTCTGCGCTTAAAAGTGAAATGAATGTCAATTTGTCAGATAACGGTAGGAATATCAGAAGTCTTGGTACCATGGACTATGTTATCCTTTTACTTGAAAAATGGTATATTTACAATCCTAAAATTCTGATTTTATACGAGCCGTTTATCCATTGCGACATCTATGGGGTATCTGTTGTTAAATCATACATCAAGAAATTTATTGAAATAGGTACCACGGTGATCATAGTACAGTCAAGAGAAGAGTATGTGGAAGATATCTCCGACAAAATAATAAAAATAGATGCATGAGAAACTCTATAATTAAAAAGTCAGCCGGCAGATTTGGACCTCTGCCGGTATTTATTATCTTAAGATAAGCACACTTTTTCTAAAGGAAGCCTCATTAAAAGAAATTTCAGATGCAGGTATAATAAAAATACGATAAGGGCATTACGAAATTACTTAGTTCATTTCACTTAATATATAAAGGTTGTTATAAATTGTAGGATGAAAGCAGAAGGAGAGGCTTATGAATAGTATGAATAATGAGAATATTTCTATTTTGCAGGCTCGTGGTATCACAAAACGGTTTCCCGGCGTAAATGCATTAGAAAAAGTAGATTTTCATCTGACTCCCGGAAGGGTCCATGCGCTAATGGGTGAGAACGGGGCCGGAAAATCAACATTAATGAAAATTATCGCCGGTATCTATCAGGCTGATGAGGGTGAAATATTCCTTCACGGCGAAAAAGTTGTTTTTTCCACGCCTAAGCAAGCCTTAAATTCCGGAATCGCTATGATCCATCAGGAGTTAAGCCCTGTATTAAATATGACGATTGCAGAGAACATTTTTTTGGGCAAAGAGTTCCTTAAGGGTAAAAGCAGGTATATCGATTATAAGAAAATGAATGAGAAAGCTGCTGAATTACTCGAAAGTATAGGTGTTAATCTAAAGCCGACCTTATTAATGAAGGAACTGTCCGTATCGCAGATGCAGATGATAGAGATTGCAAAGGCTTTATCCTTCAATTCTGAAATCATTATTATGGACGAGCCTACGGCAACCATTACGGACCGCGAGGTTACTCATTTATTTGACGTTATTCGGAAGTTAAAAGAAGAAGGCAGGTGTATCGTCTATATTACCCATAAAATGGATGAGGTCTTTACGATAGCAGATGAAATTACTGTTTTTCGGGATGGTCAATATATCGGTACATATGATGCTAAGGAAATAACGGAAGAGGAACTGATCCGGCATATGGTTAACCGCGAATTAACTGAAATTTATCCGGAACGAAAAAGCCAATTAGGTGAAATAAAGCTCAAGGTTAATAATTTATGCCAGAACGGCGTATTTGAGAATATGTCGTTTGAAGTAAGAGCAGGTGAGATTCTAGGATTTTCAGGGCTTATGGGTGCCGGAAGAACAGAGGTTATGAATGCGATTTTCGGTATTACTAAGCTAACCTCCGGAGAAGTTTATGTGAAGGGTGAACAGGTAACGAAACTGACCCCGAAGAAAATTATTTCAAGGGGCGTCGGTTATGTTACTGAGGACAGAAAAGGAAATGGCCTTGTCTTAAGTATGGGTGTACAGGATAATATCATACTTTCCTCGCTAAACAGATTATCCAACGTATTTGGAAGAGTAAAGCATAAGAAAGCTTACAAAGAGAGTAAAGAATATGCCGAAATGCTGAGTATTAAAACACCATCCTTAAGCCAGTTAGTAAAGCATCTTAGTGGAGGAAACCAGCAGAAAGTAGTCCTTGCAAAATGGCTGATGGTTAGTCCGGACATCCTCGTATTTGATGAACCTACAAGAGGTATTGATGTCGGAGCTAAGACGGAAATATACCGGCTCATTGCAAAACTTGCTGAACAGGGAAAGGCGATTATATTTATTTCATCAGAAATGCCAGAAATATTAGGTATGTGTGACCGTATCATTGTTCTTCATAAAGGAAAGAAAATGGGAGAATTAATGAGGGAAGAAGCAAACCAGGAAAAGCTTTTATCCTACGCAGCCGGATTATAGATAACAGGAGGAATTTTAAGTATGACCACATCAAAAACACCCGGAAAAATAAATGTAAAAACATCATATTTGATCGATAAGTATTCAATCGTCTTAGTAATCATTGTTTTAAGTACTATTCTTTCCATCATGTCAGAAAACTTTCTTACAGTAAGCAACCTGTTTAATGTATCAAGACAGGTATCCATTAATGGTATTTTAGCGATCGGTATGACAGCAGTAGCACTGACCGGAGGAATTGACTTGTCCGTTGGATCTATCGTAGCGTTTTCAGGCATCGTTACGGCAGGCTTACTAAGAGATAGCAGTCTGAGTATTCCGCTAGTAATCATTATTTCAATTATTATCGGATGCCTGATGGGAACCTTTAGCGGTTACTTCATATCCTATTGGAATGCTCCGCCGTTTGTTGTAACTCTGGCAATGTTAACGATAGGACGGGGTATGACCTATGTATTTTGCGATGGCAGGCCTATATCCACGTTGCCCAAAGAGTACCTGGTAATCGGTAAGGGCAGCTTCCTCGGAGTACCTATTCCTACCATTATTCTGCTGGTAGCCTTTATAGCAGCAACAGTTATATTAAAATACCTGCGAATTGGTAAATACATATACGCAGTCGGAGGAAATTATGACGCTGCGATGGTATCCGGTATTAATGTAAAGAGGGTTAAGCTATTTGTTTATATGTTCAGCGGTATCATGTGTGGTATTGCAGCCATTATACTGACAGCCCGTGTTTCCGCAGGACTTCCTACGGCAGGCGAAGGGTATGAATTGGATGCGATCGCCGCAACCGTAATCGGCGGAACCAGTCTTTCCGGCGGACGTGGAAAGCTATGGGGAACGCTCTTGGGAGCCATCTTATTAGGAATTGTTAATAATGGTTTGGATTTATTAAATGTTTCTTCATTCTACCAACAGATTGTTAAGGGATTGATTATATTAGGAGCTATATTAATCGATTCTAAACGCAATAAATAACGACAAACAAAATTAAAAGGAGAAGGTTACAATGAAAAAAATTATCGCAATGCTATTGGTTTTAGTGATGGTAATGGGTTTGGCAGTTGGCTGTTCAGCTAAAAAAACTGATACCAAAGAAGAAACACCTAAAACAGAGGACACAAAGTCAGAGGATACAAAATCAGAGGATACTAAGACAGCAGATACTGCAACAGACAAAAAGCTAAAAATTGGTGTTACCGTATATTATATGACGGAGTTTATTACGCTGATGGTGGAAGGAATTGAAGAGCAGGCAGAAAAACTGGGTGTTGAATTAGTATTACTGGATGCAGGCAATGATGCCCAGAAGCAGATCACACAAGTAGAGAATCTGATTGCACAGGATGTTGACTGTGTACTGGTAGCAGCAGTTGATGCTGATGCGGTTGTTCCGGCGTTCGATTTATGCGATGCTGCAGGAATTCCGCTGATTGGTGTTAACATGTTAATCAATACAGATAAGGAATATTACTATGTTGGACCTGATGATGTATTAGCCGGTGAATTGGAAATGCAGGCAGCTATTGATAAGATTGGCGGTGCTGGAAATATCGTTATCTTAGAGGGACCGATCGGTACCTCCGCACAGTTAGATCGTAAGCAGGGCAATGAAAATGTATTAGCAAAGAATCCTGACATCAAGGTTCTTGCCAGCCAGCCTGCGAACTGGGACAGAGCGGAAGCATTAGCGCTTACTGAAAACTGGCTGGAATCCTTCGATGGACAAATTAATGCAATCGTTTCCCATAATGATGAGATGGCCTTAGGTGCAATTCAAGCATTGGAAGCTGCCGGCTTAAGCGATCAGATCGTAGTTACAGCCGTAGATGCAATTAAAGACGGATGCAACGCAGTAAAAGATGGTAAGTTACTCGGAACCGTATACCAGGATGCTGGTTTAGAGGGCAGAGAAGGTATTCAGTTATGCTACGATGTTCTTACCGGAAATCCGCCGGCTGATTTTATCAACTTTATTGATATGAAGCTTATTACACAGGAAAATGTAGATGAATTATTAACTACAATTTACGCTGAATAATTTAGCAGACCAAAACTCTTCCCTATTTTGATTTATCATCTGAATAGGGAAGAAGTTTTAAACCAGGTTATATGAAAAGTGATACCATTGGAAATTTGTGTTGACGCCCAAATGCGCGGTATTTCATCAGAATGGAGGTTTTTATTATGAATGGAAAAATGAAAGTGGCTATTATGACATCTGCACGCCATATGGAGTTTGTGGAAAAGGATATTCCGGAAACTAAACCCGGTGAATTATTAATTAAATTAGAATATGTGGGCTTATGCGGATCAGACTTGCACTTCTACGAAGCAGGCCGCCTCGGTAATTGGGTTCCTGAAGGCCCGTTGACCTTAGGACATGAGCCCGGCGGGGTGGTTGTAGAGGTTGGGGCAGGTGTAACAGGTTTTAAACCTGGGGATCATGTAGCGATTGAACCCGGAGTTCCTTGCGGTACCTGTGAAATGTGCAAAAAAGGAAAATACAATCTATGCCCGGATATGTCATTTATGGCAATTCCGAAGGAAAGAGATGGGGTGTTCTCAGAGTACTGCTCCCATCCTGCGAATATGTGCTATAAATTACCTGAGAATGTAAGTACCCTGGAGGGTGCTCTGATTGAACCTCTTGCTGTCGGATTTCATGCAGTAGATCTTTCCGGTGCTAAGATTGGACAAAGTGCGGTAGTTCTGGGCTGCGGCTGCATCGGACTGGTAACAATCATGGTGCTAAAGGCAATGGGTATCGATGAAATTTATGCAGTTGATGTGATCGAGAAGCGCTTAGCAAAGGCAGAGGAGCTTGGTGTTACCAAGGCACTTAGAGCAAAAACCGAAGATATCGTAGATTTTGTGAAGTCACTTCCCGGCGGCGGTGTTGACCAGGTCTATGAAACTGCAGGCTCTGAGTTTACAACCCTGCAGACGGCAAAATTAATTAAGAACGGCGGAACAGTGACACTGGTCGGAATGTGTGCTAATCCTGAAATCAAGATGGATATCGCCAGCTTAAGCGCAAAAGAGGGTACGGTAAAAACAGTATACCGTTATAGGAATTTATATCCGGTCGCTATAAAGGCAGTAAGCCAGGGCAAAATTCCTCTGACTTCAATCGTATCCCATGAATTTGAGTTTAAGGATGTAATCGAAGCTGTAGCTTATAATGTCGATAACAAGAGTGATGTGATCAAAGCGGTGATTAAATATTAAGTAAAGGGGACCTGTCGGTATGAAGAAAATTATCAATGCTCCGGAAAATGTTGTATCAGAAATGATCAATGGATTTGTGAGTGCATATAGTAAGTATTATAGTAAGCATCCCGAAGTAAACGGAGTAATACTGAAGGAACGCAGAAAGGATAAGGTTGCTCTGGTAATCGGCGGAGGAAGCGGACATGAGCCCATGTTTTCAGGCTTCGTGGGGAAAGGTCTGGCCGATGCTGCAGCCTGTGGTAATATTTTTGCATCACCGGATCCGGGAACCATTTATGAAGTGGCTAAAGCTGTAGACCAAGGGAAGGGCGTATTATTTGTCTATGGTAATTATGCCGGCGATAATCTGAACTTTGATATGGCAGAGGAAATTCTGAATGATGAAAATATTCCGACAGCCCATGTCAGGGTATGGGATGATTGTGCGTCAGCACCGATAGAGAAAATAGAAGACAGAAGAGGAATTGCAGGAGATGTATTTGTAATCAAAATCGCAGGTGCAGCATGTGATGCAGGCTTATCTCTTGAGGAAGTGGTAAGGGTTACAGAGAAAGCCAGAGATCATCTTCGTACAATCGGTGTAGCTATTTCACCCGGGCAGATTCCGGGACTGGACAAGCCTACCTTTGAGCTTGGTGAAAATGAGATTGAGTATGGCATGGGATTGCATGGAGAACCCGGAATCAAGCGTACTCAGATGCAGCCTGCCGATGTGTTAGTGGATACACTTTATGAAAATATACTTAAGGATATGCCGATTGAACAGGGAAGCGAAGTCTGTGTCTTAGTGAATGGCTTGGGTTCAACGACGATCCTTGAGATGAGTATTGTATACAATAGGTTAGAGAAGCTATTAAAAGCCGATGGAATTGCCGTACATGATGTTGATATCAACAGCTTTTGTACATGCCAGGAAATGGGAGGCTTTTCAATAACTCTTATGAAGCTTGATCAAGAGCTAAAGGATTATTACAATGCAGACTGCTACTGCCCATATTATGCCAAAGAAAGCAGGTAGGTTATGAATACGATCAATATCAATGATGCAAAGAATATGTTGATTTATGTCGCTGATAAAATAATCGAAAGCAAACCATACTTAACCGAAGTGGATAGTGCAATTGGTGACGGTGATCATGGAATTGGTATGGCAGGCGGTATGGAAAAGGCTAAGAAGAAGCTATTATCCAGAGATGATTTTACCAGTGTTTATGAGGTCTTTGAAGTAGCCGGCAAAGAAATGCTGATGTCCATGGGTGGCGCATCCGGAGTAATTTTTGGAAGCCTGTATCTTGCAGGTGCGAAAGGAATGGAAAAAAGGCCGGAATTAACAGGGAAAGATTTTGCCGAGATGGAAAGAAAAAGCTTAGCTGCGATTAAAGAAAGAGGCAAAGCAGAAATCGGGGACAAGACCATGGTCGATGCTTTAGAGCCCGCTGTAATCGCTTTGGAAGAACATTCAGAGGAAAGTCTGCTGGAAATGTTCAAAAAAGCAGAAGCAGCTGCAAAAGATGGTGTCGAGAAGACTAAGGATTACCAGGCAAAATACGGAAGGGCGAAGTCCTTGCTGGAACGTGCGATAGGTCATCAGGATGCGGGAGCTACTTCTGTCTGGATTATCTTCCGGTCTATGAGGGAATATATAGAAATGCATTAAGCATAAATGTGACAGATACGTTATCTTAATTATACTTTTTGAACCGCCGTGATGCGGCGGTATGGAGATTAATATGAGAATTGCAATCGGCTGTGATGAGGCTGCCTATCAGCTTAAAGTAGAGATTATGAAGCACCTGAATGGCAGAAAAGATATTGAAGTAGTAGATTTTGGAGCAAAAGCTGGTGATATTGTCTTATATCCAGATGTTGCATATAGTGTAGCGGATGCTGTGGCCAAAGCAGAATTCGACCGTGGAATTCTTGTGTGCGGTACAGGAATTGGAATGGCGATATGTGCGAATAAGGTTCCAGGAATTCGTGCGGCAGTATGCCATGATCCGTTCTCCACGGAGCGTTCCAGAAAAAGCAATAATGCACAGATTATGTGTATGGGAGAACGTGTCATAGGGGTTGAATTAGCTAAATACTTAGTTGATATTTGGCTGGATTGTGATTTTGCCGGAGGCGGTTCTCTTCCCAAGGTAGAAAGAATTAATACACTGGAAAAAGAGCATATCAGCAGGTATCAGGAATCTGCTGCGACTATTTAGCGAAACAGGTTTGTTCCCTATAACCCATAGATATACTATACCTATATACATTATCTCCCATAGAAGCAAGCATTTTGATACAATGAAATAATAACTATATGTCTATCTCCCTATTCCTCTATTATATATATAAAATAGATATCCGTAAATAGTGTCTGGTAACAGGCTGTTTATGGATATCTATTTTTTAAGACGCGATTTTGAATGCTGACAGGTTTTATTAATTAGTGATTATGTAAAGAATACGCGCCAAGGGTTCATCTTTAGCAAGTTAAGAGTTGGAGAGTTCAAGCTTTCTTAAGTATTCATTCTCACTTTCACCGTATACCAGAAAACCGAGCGATTCATATATAGCCCCGGCGACTACATTAGCCTTATTGTGGTTTATATTGATTGCTTCAACCCCAAGGTTTTTCCGCAAATATTCAATCATTAATAAGAGAGCTGCTTTTGCGTATCCATTTTTTTGATAGCGTTGGTCAATCATAAGAGGATTGATATAACCGGTAATACCGTCCTCATCAAATCCTCCACCAACTAAACCAACATATGTATCACCTGCCTTTATGGCAAATAGCTCACTTTTTTCCTCATATCTGCTAATACCGATCCAGTAAACATTGGGAATTGTAAAGATGTTTTTTTGCTCTTCACTGACACTCAACTCACAAATCTTAAGCCAGTTATTTACATCCAATGGCTCTAATGTAACTTTTGCTATCATAATAATTCTCTCCTTTATTAACGGAGAGCTAAAGTATAGTCACTCTCCGCGTGTGATTGAATCCAAAAATATTGTTCATATTACATCATCTCCTATATATAAAATATCTATATGAACACAAGGAAACCCTGTGGTATAGTAAATCACGAAAACACGTACATTGCTGATCAATTCACTATAATATTATAACCCACTAATTTACATTAATCAAGAAAACTAACAGACGCTGCGGTTACCTTACTTCGCTTATTCGGTAAAATTTTCTTGACATTTGATCATTTTTCTTATATATTTTGATTATCAAAATATTTGCAATACAAACGAATGATTGGTTTGATGCAAACACTTAGGGGTGAAATACGTGAAGGAGAAGATCCTGGAGATTAATAAGATGCTTGTTGAGGTTTACGATGATGTAAACCATATTGAAGAATACTCAATTAAACAGGGAGTATTCAGCGACCTGTCCATTACAGAGATTCATACAGTGGAGGCCGTAGGCTTATACGGTTCAAAAACGATGTCAGAGATTGCGGCTGAGCTGGAGATTACGATGGGTACGTTGACTACCGCAGTGGATAAGCTGATCCGTAAGGGTTATCTCGAGCGCAGCAGAAGCGATTCTGACCGAAGAATTGTGAACGTGAGCCTGACCACAAGAGGTAAGCTGGCATACCGTATCCATGAGAAATTCCATATGGATATGGTGAAAGCAATTATGAGTGACTTTACCTCTGAAGAAGAAGAAATATTGCTGAACGCTTTGCGAAAGCTGAATAAGCACTTAAAGGATATCTATAGATCCGCTGGTGATAATGTCAGCAAAAGCAGAAAATAATTCCAATTATTGATTTCATAGATAGCATAGAGGGGTTCCGATATGTGAATGATTAACAGGAGGACTACCAGGATGAAGCATGCGGCAGTCATTGGTACCGGAAGCTATGTTCCGGAGAATGTGATGACAAATGATAATCTATCGGAATTGGTTGAAACCAGTGACGAATGGATTGTTACAAGAACCGGAATCAGCGAGCGGAGAATTACCACAGGTGAGAATACCTCCGAGTTAGCATACAAAGCAGCTGTTAAGGCATTGGAGCATGCTAAGCTGGACCCCGAAGAGATTGATTTAATCATCTGCGCAACGATAACACCGGATTCCTTCATGCCATCCACTGCCTGTATCGTTCAGGATAAGCTGGGAGCTGTGAATGCGGCGGCCTTTGATCTTACAGCAGCCTGTACAGGACTAATCTATGCAATGGTCACTGCTGATCAATTTATAACCTCCGGAATGTATCAAAATGTTTTGGTTATCGGTGCCGAGACCGTCTCCAAGGTACTGGATTGGGGTGACCGTGCGACCTGTGTTTTGTTTGGTGACGGAGCGGGAGCTTTGGTGCTTTCCTCCAAGGGCAGCAGCCAGGGAATATTGGCCTCCAATCTGGCTGCCGATGGTAGTAAGAAAGCGATGCTGACCTGTCCGGCCATACCATTAATTAATCCTTTTGTAAAGCAGGAAGAGACTTTGATTAAGTCCAAGATAGAGATGCAGGGCCAGGAGGTATTTAAATTCGCCGTGCGTGCTGTCACGGATAATATCAAGAAAGTACTCGCTAAATCTGGATTGTCACCGGAGGATATTAGGTATATCATCCCCCATCAGGCAAATAAGAGAATTATCGAACAGGCAGCGAAATATTGTGACATACCTCTGGATAAATTTTATGTCAATCTAGGCCGATATGGGAATACTTCAGCAGCTACGATTGGTATTGCAATGGATGAGCTGAACCAGAACCAGATTTTAAATCCGGGAGATAAGCTGATCCTGGTAGGTTTTGGCGGAGGGATGACCAGCGGAGCAATTCTTCTGGAAGTATGATAGAAAAGCTAAAAAATTTAGGAGAAGCAACTTATCTTCTAGTACAAATAAAATAAAAATTAAAATTATGGAGGAATAAACAATGGATTTAGAAAAGATTAAAGAGGTAGTAGCAGATCAGTTAGGAGTAGATACAGCAGAACTTAAGAAGGAGACAAATTTAAAGGATGATCTGAATGCCGATTCCCTGGACCTTTTCCAGATCATCATGTCCTTAGAGGAAGAGTTCGGTATTGAAATCCCTACAGAGGATACAGAGAGCATCTGTACAATTGGCGATATCGAGAATTATATCAGCAGCAAAAAAGAAGGGGAATAAGAGTTTAGTTTGGGGAGGAGAAACTCTCCCAAAAATCATGGGAGAGTTGAAACCCCTCCTACAGAACAGGGAGGAGAAATCCTCCTAAAAGACAGGGAGGATAAAACCTCCCAACAAAGCATGGGAGGTTTGGATGGAATCACGCATTTGTAAAATGTTGAATATAGAGTACCCCATTTTTCAGGGCGCAATGGCCAGAATATCGGATGCTTCTCTTGCAGCGGCAGTATCGGAGGCAGGAGGATTGGGGATCATT
>JAEZHX010000160.1 GCA_023436765.1 Bacillota bacterium | reverse complement strand
CCATAAACACGCGTTCAGTATATTGTACTGTAACAAATATTACCGGTTTTTCCGGCCACTATTCATAGTTTATCACAATGAATACGATAAAAAAAGAAAATTCTTATTAAATAAAAATAAAGAAAATTATTAGGCGCCCTTTTTGGTGTATGAGGTTTATCACATCTTCAATCCTAAGAATAACGCCGAATTATTATCCAACAGAGACACGCTCCTGCTCGGGTTGTAAAGAGGCTGTTGCATTTTACTTAGTAGGGATGACGGAAACCCCTTATCCGTCCCCTACAACTTGTGAAACAAGTTGTATACATACCGGTTGAAAGACACATCTTGATTTTGTATGCCATAACTCGAACATTGTAATGTTCGGTTCTGGCCCACAAAATCTTCAACATGTCTTTCAAACGGTGCATTATGGGAAGGATAAGGGGCTTCCTTCATCTATAAACTTTATTAAGCAACAGCCTGTTTTATCTGATGACGGTAAGCGGTCTCCTTATGGATGAACAACCCCGCGTCATTATTTATAAGTTATGAATGTGATAAACCTTCAATTTTATGAGGGCGCCAGGTTTTCTTTTGATTATTAAAGAAGGCGATAGGTAACAGCAGGTGTTGTTCATAATGTATCAAAAAGGAGCTGTCACAAGCGGTTTTTCAACCGCCGGTGGACAACTCCTTAATTAGGTTTATATATTATAGTTTAGTTCTGGCTTTGAAATTAATAGTAAAAGTCGGAGTACATTAAGCTCTCTAGGATGGAATTCAGGTCCACACCCAGTTTGCCGGACAGATCACTGATGAACTGCTCGAAATTCAGGGTTGCTTCATAGCCGGACGTATCATAGGCATCAAAGATCTGTGCGGAGCCGTCAACCTTAGGGATATCAAAGTCCTTCAGCTGCTCAGCAGTAATATCCAAACCAACGATGGAGGTACCTCCCATGCCAACAGAGAGTTTAGAATGCTGAATGCCGTCAACCACATCATACTCAATACTGAATTCCATTCCCATGAGTACCATAGAGGATAAGGTGACCTTACCGTAGCTATAAGCCTTATTGTCCTTAACCTCGGTACGGAGATCTTCATATTCAATATTAAAGCTCATGGAACCCATTCCGAAATCTTCACCGTAGACTGTGATCTCTGCTTCACCGGTATAAGCCTCATTTTCCTTGGTGTGACTTCCGGTAACCTCTACTAATTTGGTTTCTGAGGAATCTTCAATATAGAATTCAAATTCGCTATCCTTGCCCTTGGTTGCTATACCATAGCTTAGAACGCCCTGTGATTCTCCGTCGGAGAATACTTCAATGTTACGGCCGATGATCTTGCCATCTTTTGTTACGTATACCTCCATTACGATTTCGCCATCCATGGAACCGGAGAAGCTGTTCTCAAGCTCATTGCTTGCTTCTTCTAAAGCATCAATATATTGATCTTCGGATAGATTAAACATCGGAAGAAGATCAAGGATAAATTTGTCATCCTTTGCTTCTTCAAGGACTGCTTTCAGAATATCTTCCAGGGTTTCTTCATCTATGGTTACGGTTAGAAGATTACATTTCTCGGTGGTATCACCAATCTCGAATTCCTCACCCTTGGTAAGTTCGACATTCTTCATGTTCTCGGTGATAGCCTTCACATAACGTTTTGTGAAATCGGCGATGTCTTCCGGCTTCATATCTCTTAACTGATCGAATTCAGCTCCTAAGGCACTGTAAGAGCTATCCATTCCGTAATCCGACATGACGAGTGACTCTCTTATATAAGCAGGACTGAGTTCCGGTAAACGCATCAGCATTTCCTGCTTGATGGTATCGAGAAGAACCTCCACAGTAATAATATCCACGTTGTTCAGCTTCAGAAGTATCTCATCATAAACCTGTGAGTCGTCAACTGCTACTGTCATATCAGCGCCGATACTGTCGAGCGAGATTCCGATTTGGCTCTCGAGATCCTCGATCGACATTCCAAGATAGCCTGACAGTAAGGAATTAAGGGTCGCTTTATCATAAGTAAGATCTGCGGTGATCTTATATGCTGTTTTCTCGCTGGGGTCAAAGCTTTCATAGCTTTTCAGCATTTTATCGATGGAAGCATTCAGAGCATCCTGCTCAACTGAAGCGTAGTATTCTGCCGGAGTCTTACTTCCTAAGGAGAGAGCGTTCAGGATCTTATCCTTAAAAGCAAAAGCTGTTCCTGCAATGGCGAGAACCAGAACGATTGTAATAAGGGAAGCAACGAGCTTCTTCCTTGGCTTCTTCGGCGGCTGCATCTGAGGCTGAGGGACGGTATAGGAATTACCACCCATCTGCTGTTGATAATGCTGATAGAACTGCTCAGGTGTTTCCTGTGTGGGACCGTTCTGCTGGCCTGTATATGCCTGGTTAGGATTCTGTGCGGCATTCTGGTTTTCCCAATAGGTGCTTCCGGTTTCCTGATTTACGGAACTCGGATTTGGGTTCTGGCCATACGGCTGACCCGTATATGGGTCAAAATTCTGTCCCTGGTTCTGGAACTGGTTAGGATACTGCTGTCCAGGCATTTGGTTAGGATCCGGATTTGGATTCTGGCCAGAGCTTCCTTGATTGTTGTTCATGTCATCCATTAAATTTCCCCCTATCATACTGATACAAATGAGTTATAATTTACAGTGAAAAAAAATGACTCAGCCGCGGTCAATGAAAATCCTAATGTACCTGAGCTACCAAATCCCAGGAGAGGTTAAGACGTAAAGCTTTGTCTTATTCAGTATTTTCATAGGCTTGCCAGTCAATTTCATTACAAAATTCTACCCATAGTATATTTAAAATTTTTACAATTGTCAACTGGAAGTAAGTGATCTACACTGATTCTAATTTTTTTTATCATTCCTTAATAATTTGTTTGCGCTAATACAGCGGACAATATATAATGAAAATATTGGAGAGTATTAATAAATAAGGAGGTTTTTTCATGCAATACGGCTATTTTGATGACTCAAAGAGGGAGTATGTCATCACTACTCCTATGACACCGTATCCTTGGATTAACTATTTAGGTTCCCAGGAGTATTTTTCTTTAATATCCAATACTGCCGGGGGCTATAGCTTTTACAAGGATGCAAAGCTTCGAAGAATTACCCGTTTCAGGTATAATAATGTTCCCCTCGACTTAGGTGGCGGACGGTACTATTATATCAATGACGGAGGGGATGTCTGGTCACCCGGTTGGGCTCCGGCGAAGAAGGAACTGGAGCACTACGAATGCAGACATGGTATGGGTTATACGAAGATTTCCGGGGAGCGGGGAGGAGTAGCAACCGATATCACATTTTTTGTTCCGATGGATACGAATGCAGAAGTACACCGAGTAGTGGTTAGGAATACTTCCGACGGGAAGAAACAGGTCAAGCTGTTCTCCTTTGTGGAATGGTGCTTATGGAATGCCCTGGACGATATGACAAATTTCCAGAGAAATTACAGCACCGGAGAAGTGGAAGTCAAGGGCTCTGTCATCTATCACAAGACCGAATATAAGGAGAGAAGGAACCATTATGCGTTTTTCTCGGTGAATGCTCCGGTGGAGGGCTTTGACTCTGACCGTGAGAGCTTCATGGGAACCTACAATGGTTTTGAGAATCCCCAGGCAGTTTATGCGGGTAAAGCGAATAATTCTGTTGCTGACGGCTGGCATCCGATTGCTTCCCATTGTCTGAATGTGGAGCTGCAGCCCGGAGAGTCCAAGGAGTATATCTTCCTGTTAGGATATGTCGAGAATGCATTTGAAGAAAAATGGGAAAGCAAAAACATTATTAATAAGAAGAAAGCAGAGGACATGATTGCAGCCTTCTCTACTACAGAGGCCGTGGACCGTGCCTTTGATGAGCTTGCCCAGTACTGGGATAAGCTTCTTTCAAAATATACAGTTAATTCAGCAGATGATAAGCTGAACCGTATGGTGAATATCTGGAACCAGTATCAGTGTATGGTTACCTTTAATCTATCCAGAAGTGCCTCCTATTTTGAATCCGGTATCGGCCGTGGTATGGGCTTCCGCGATTCCAACCAGGATCTGCTGGGCTTTGTTCATCAGATTCCGGATCGTGCCAGAGAGAGGATCATCGATCTGGCCTCTACGCAGCTACAGGACGGTGGCGCTTATCATCAGTACCAGCCCCTTACCAAGAAGGGGAATGATGAGATCGGCGGCAACTTTAATGACGATCCGCTGTGGCTGACTCTTGCCGTTGTGGCATATATTAAGGAAACCGGTGATTATTCGATCCTGGATGTCATGACACCGTTTGATAATGATGAATCGACCAGTACTCCGCTACTGGATCACCTAAAGCGTTCCTTCGACCATGTCATTCATAATCTCGGACCTCATGGGCTTCCGCTGATTGGACGTGCAGACTGGAACGATTGCCTGAACTTAAACTGCTTCTCCACTGAACCGGGAGAATCCTTCCAGACTTCGACCAGTAAGGATGGTAAGGTAGCAGAATCCGTATTTATCGCAGGGATGTTCTGCTATATCGGCGATGAGTATGTGCAGCTTCTGAATAAGATCGGAAAATCCGAGGAGGCTGCCCGCGCGGATAAAGAAGTGAAGAAGATGCGTGAAACCGTGATGAAGCATGGCTGGGATGGCAGTTGGTTTGTTAGAGCCTATGATGATTTTGGCAGAAAGATCGGCAGCAATGAGAATGAAGAGGGCAAGATCTTCATTGAATCCCAGGGGATGTGTATCATGGGTAATTGCGGCACAGAGGATGGGAAAGCACTGCAAGCTCTGGATGCCGTAGAAGAACGCCTTGGTACCAAGTATGGTCTGGTTCTCCAGAATCCTGCCTTCACAAAATATTATGTTGAGTACGGTGAAATCTCCACCTATCCCGCCGGTTATAAAGAAAATGCCGGTATCTTCTGCCATAACAATGCATGGATCATGGCAGCGGAAGCACTGGTAGGAAGAGGTGATAAAGCCTTTGATTATTATGCCAGAATAGCACCTGCTTATACGGAGGAGTATTCCGAGATCCACCGCCTGGAGCCCTATGTATATTCCCAGATGGTTGCAGGTAAGGATGCAAAGCGATTCGGTGAGGCGAAGAATTCCTGGCTGACCGGTACTGCCTCCTGGAATTTCGTAGCAATCTCCCAGTATATCCTGGGTGTGAAGCCGGAGTATGACGGCTTAAGGATTGACCCTTCCATACCGAAGGCCTGGGATGGCTATACGATTACCAGAGAATTCCGTGGTGATTTATATAAGATTACAGTCAAGAATCCGAACCATGTATCCACCGGTGTTGTTAAGCTTACTGTGGACGGTAAGGAAGTGGAGGGTAATATTCTTCCGCTGTATGGAGATAAGAAGCTTCATGAAGCCGAAGTAATTCTAGGCTAGAGATGATGCAAGGGTGCTGTGAATAACCGATAGCAGTGGAATTTTCCACCGAGTGCGATTGTTCCGGCACCTTTTCCTGATTCATAGGTTCATTCCTATAGGTTGAATGATGTAGTAGGGGAGATTTTGCCGTATTGAAGGATACTTGTTAGATAAATACTTGCGAAAATTACACGCTTTGGAATATAATATCTGGTGGACATGCGTTAGGTTTGATATCAATACGTATGATAGAGATTAAAGTGAGGTTAGCTATGAAGAGATTAATCGGACTGATCCAGGGGATTCTTCCTTTTTTTGCAGCTATGCTTGTGCAGTATTCCCTGATTAGTATACTACAGTTCGGAATTAAGATTACCACGGGCTCAGATCTGTGGGATATATCGGTATATTATGTAGGCGCAGTAGCAGCCTTCCTGTGCGGGCTGATTTTTTTCTTCTGGTATGCGAATACCGTTCATTACTATAAGCTTGTATTGCCAAGACAGGTATTTCAAGGTAAAAGTATCCTGTTGCTGATAGGCCTAGGAGTTGCTACCCAGTTTGCCATTTCCGGCATGATGAGTCTGCTTCAGCCATTCTTGCAGCAGTTGTTTCAGGATTACAAGCAGGTAGTTGACTCTATTTTGAACCATAATATAAATGTGGTCCTTCTGTATGTGGTTATCATAGCACCCATCACGGAGGAACTGATTTTCCGAGGGGTTATGCTTGCGAAGCTCCAAACGGCTTTACCCTTTTACGGAGCTAATCTGATACAGGCGGCCACCTTCGGTATCTATCATTGGAATGTTATTCAGGGTGCATATGCCTTCGGAATCGGTATTCTCTTCGGCTATGTTGTCCGTAGGTTCCGGTCGTTGACCGCTTCCGTTCTCCTCCATATGGCGGTGAATGGAGCTTCCTTCCTGGTCGTATGGGTACCCAACACCACAGCATCCTTCATCCTTTCAGCCGTTGCAGGTCTTTTGGTTATGGTGGTTTTCTTATATTTGATCAACAGAAGGATGGAAGTAAGCAGCTGCAATAAGTAAAATAATTCTCTTGCATTTTCATAAAACATCACATATGATAATATCATCATAGAAAGACATTGGAGCCTTCGGTTCGTTACCTGGCACAGCTAACGTACTCTCTTGGGAGACGAAAAGTAAAGCCGCGGAATCGAGGAAGAAAATATCTACTAGGGATGGCAGCAATCATGAATTGTCTGCAGATATAACTTAAAACCAGGATATGGATAGTCTTGACCATAACGGCAGGAACTAAGAGGTTTCGTTTCATTTGGTTCGATATCAGAGTGCCGCTATGAATTCATCCGTTTATATGGTTGAATGTCATCGGTGCTTTTTTTATCATGAAATGACTGTCTGAATCCAATACTAACAGTAATGATATTACGTTAGATTGAAAGGGAGGAAAGATATGGCTACAACAGATCTTCGTACCATCAAACTGGTACAGCTGGCACTTTTTACTGCAATTATATTAATTATGGCATTTACTCCGATCGGATATATTAGAACGCCCGGTCTGGAGATAACCTTACTTGTCGTACCGGTGACCGTGGGGGCAATTGTATTGGGACCGGTAACAGGAGCTATTCTGGGAGGTGTTTTCGGTGTCACCAGCTTTATCCAATGCTTTGGAATGAGTGCTTTTGGCGCTACACTGTTAGGAATAAATCCCATCGGAACCTTTATTGTTACCATGATCCCCAGAATACTCATGGGATGGCTGGCCGGCTTAATCTTCTCGGGAATTAAGAAGATTGACAAAACAAATAACATTTCCTATGCAATAGCGAGTCTTGCCGGTCCTCTTCTGAATACGGTGTTCTTTATGGGGGCATTGGTTTTATTCTTCTATCAGACTGATTATATTCAGGGATTTGCGAATACCTTGGGAACAGACAATGTATTTACCTTTATTCTGGCGTTTGTCGGAGTAAACGGACTGATTGAGGC
>JAEZHX010000098.1 GCA_023436765.1 Bacillota bacterium | reverse complement strand
GAGAATATAAACATCTTATGCTGCCCATTACCCCGGACACAACGAATGGAGCACTGATGGATCAGGTCGGAGAAGCGATCGAGCAGCACGGGAGCAGGCATATCTACCGGCTTCTGTTACAGGGACTACGGGATGAGACAATCCGGTTTGATATACAGGCACTCTATCCACTGGGAAATATCCTTGAGGTGATAGATGAGTCGGTGCCGGACTATGACTTTGACGCCCTCTACCGGGAGAATGCCGATAATATCATCGGTCAATTCATCCGGAAGATCAGGGAAAGCGAGAAACAGGATGAGATAGCCAGGAAGGCACTTTACTATGGAATAGAGGCTCTTTTGGGAGCAAGGGAGAAATAAAGGATTGGTGAGAGTATGCTGTTTACAAGGCTGAGGTTGAATCATTTCGGAAAATTTCATAACTATGAGCTGGAGCTAAAGCCGGGGATCAATTTGATCTATGGGGAGAATGAAGCAGGTAAGTCCACCATCCATACCTTTTTGAAGGGGATGCTGTTCGGAATCGAACGGGCAAGGGGCAGAGGTGCTGCTACGAAGGATGATCTGTATATGAAATATCTGCCCTGGGAGTATCCCGGTGCATATCGCGGTCAGATGGATATTCTTCTTCAAGGGAAGGAGTACCGATTGCTTAGAAGCTTTCATGCAAACGATAAAAGCTTTACAGTTCTGGAGCTTGAGACCGGACGGGAGGTTAAGCTGGCTGAAGGACTGATCAGCGAGCTGATTCCAGGACTTACGGAGGCGGCTTACCGGAACACTGTAAGTATTGGGCAGCTAAGTACACGGACGGATGCGGAGCTGGCTTCTCTGGTGAGAAATTATATTACGAATTTGTCCGTAACCAAGAGTAAGGAAGTGGATGTTACGAAAGCGGTTGCCTCCTTAATCCAGCAGAAGAAAGCGTTGGAGGCAGCTGATCCTACGGAGGAGTTAAAGAAGCTTGGAGAAGAGATAGAGAAAGGAACCTTCGGGGAAGAAAAACTGAATGACCTTATGTTAAGGCTCCGACGGCTTCAGGCAGAGGAGACAGAGCTTAAGAGTAGAATGGAAGCTGCCACAGCAGGGTTAAGTCAGGAAATGCTTCAAAAGATGGAGCAGCTTCCTGCTATCCTGGAAAAATACGATACCTATCGGGAGCTGGTCCGTCAGGGACAGCTTCTGGAAGCACAGATAGAGGAACTACAGCGGAACCAGTCTCAGCTTATGAAGGATGCCGGGGATTTGGATTCCCTTCGGGAGGAACTGAAGCAGGCAGGAGACCTATGTGCCAGCCTGCCCGAATATGGGAGCCGTATTATCTCGCTGAAGAAGGAGAGGAAGGAGGCCTCCAGGAGCAGGTACTTCAAGAATATACTCATTAGTATCGTACCCGGGGGTGTCATAGCAATCCTGGCCTTACTGCTGCTACCCGGACCAACCCGCACCTATGTCTTCGCAGGGAGTATGATAGCCGGAAGTCTGCTTAACCTGTTCTTAAATAGCAGGAATCATCTCCTACTGAAGGAGTACGAGGACCGAATCGAGGAGCAGGAAGCTCTATATCAGAGGATGGACAACAGATGGAGAGAGTTGGCGGACAAATTTAAGATATCCTCCCTACAGGAGCTTACCGTAAGGCAGGAAGAGGCCATGAGAGCTGCTTACTCACTGGAGCATGGAAGCCTTAAAGCAGAAGAGCTATCCCGAAGCAAGTCGGAGCTGGAAGACAGAGCCGATCTACTGGTGGATCAGATTATGACCTATATGCAGCTATTTCTAACGGAAGATGAATTGAATGAGAGCTCGGTAGAGAGGCTAAAGGAGGTAATCCGTGCTAAGAAGCAGGATGCCTTGGGTAAGCAAGAAGAAATGAGCGAGCAACTGAACTCCTTCAGACTTCAGACAGAGAAGCTGCGTTGGGAGATCAGTACCTTAGAGGGCAACGAGGAACAGCTGCTACTTCATAAAGAACGGTACTCCCGGCTGGAACAAAAACAGAAGGAAACAGCCCTGGAGCTGGATGCAATCCGTCTTGCTCTTTCTACCATCCAAGGGTTATCCTCTGACATCCACGACAGCTTCGGACAACAGCTGAACCGAGCTGTCTCCGATACAATGAGAGAAATGACGGAACATAGATATACGGACCTTAAGGTGGATGAGAAGCTGGAGATCAAGGTCTGCTATAAGGGGGAATATATTCCGTTTGACAGACTTAGTGCCGGAACGATGGATCAGGTGTACCTGTCCCTGCGCCTGGCCGCAGCGGACCTGCTGCTTGATAAGGAGGAGCTGCCCTTGCTGCTCGACGACAGCTTTGCCTTTTACGATGACAGCCGCATGAAGTCAGCAAATAAGAGGCTTGCTGACAGAGGACAAGTTCTGATCTTTACCTGCCATAAGAGAGAGCAAAGGATATTAGAGGAGTTGGGACTTCCTTATCATTATGTGGAGCTGTCTCAGAATTAGCAGTAGCATTCTCTGACGGCCGGGAAGCCTTCTCGGTATCAAGGAGGATTGAATTCTTAGAATTTTGAGGTATCTGGCTAAGAATAATGACAGCTCACAGTAGAGAAGGTTAGGCTGGATTTATCCTGGGATGGGGTTCTATAAGGTGACATCAGGAGGATGATAGTGTGGATAGAAGAAAAGAGACCGGGAATAAGAAGGAACGTAAGAGCATCAGTCAAGTGATTAAGCTTAGTCTGAAGGTGATGCTCCTTCTCACCCTGCTTGCCATTGCAATCGGAATCGCATACTTCTACCATGCCTATGGACGAACGATACTTCAGATGCAGTCGGAAGCGAAGAAGCTGGTCAGTGCCTCGACTCCGGAGACCTTCCGTGCTTCTCAGACAAGCCTGGTATACGATTCGGAGGGGGAGCTGATTACCTCTCTGAAGGCAGAGAAGGATGTCTATTATATGAAATACCAGGATATTCCCGATATCATCATCAATGCGGTATTGATCTCTGAGGATAAGAAATTCATGCATCATAAAGGTGTGGATTATATGGCGAATGTCCGAGCCGCTATAGCATTGATTAAGAATAAAGGTGAAATTACCCAGGGAGCAAGTACAATCACACAACAGCTGGCAAGAAATATGTTCCTGACCCATGAGGTAACCTATGAACGTAAGCTCCAGGAGATCTTCATTGCTCAGGAGCTGGAGCGAAAGTATTCCAAGACAGAGATACTCGAATATTATTTTAATAATATCTATTTTGCCAATGGACATTACGGAATTCTGGCTGCGGCCAAGGGGTATTTCAATACGGGCATCAGTAATCTGACTCCTTCTCAGATGGTCTTCCTATGCGCGATTCCGAATAATCCGAACCGTTATAACCCGATTACGAATATGGAGGAGACTATGGAACGGCGGGACAGGATCCTGCTACAGCTGCTGGAGGAGGACAAAATCAACCTGATTGAGTACAGAACTGCTCTGGCAGAGAGAATCGAACTGAAGCTGCCGGCGAAGGATAAGAATAATTATGTAGAGACCTATGTATATCATTCTGCGATCCGCTCCCTAATGAGGGCGGAGGGTTTCGAATTCCGGAATCGTTTTACGGATGAACTGGATCGCAAGGCATATGAGCAGGAATATGACGAGCTGTATTACCGCTATCAGAAACAGCTCTATACTGCGGGGTATCGAATCTATACCTCGATTGACCTTAAGAAGCAGGAGCTTCTGCAGAATTCAGTGGATGAAGCTTTATCCAAATTCAAGGATCAGAATGAGGAAGGAGTCTACCTTCTGCAGGGAGCAGCAGTATGCATAGATAATGATACAGGACGGGTGGTTGCGATTGTTGGCGGCAGGAGCCAGGAGTTTAAGGGGTATACCTTGAACCGGGCCTATCAGAGCTACCGCCAGCCCGGAAGCGCGATTAAGCCCTTGATTGTTTATACTCCAGCCTTCGAGCGTGGCTATGATCCGGACAGTACCGTGGTGGATGAATACTATGAAGGCGGGCCGAAGAACTCCGGAGGTAACTATTCCGGAAAAATGAAGCTTCAGAGGGCAATCGAACTCTCTAAAAATACGGTTGCCTGGAAGCTGTTCGAAGAGCTGACTCCGGAGGTTGGTTTAGAGTATTTATTTCAAATGAACTTTATGAGAATTAGCGAGAAGGATTATGTACCTGCGGCAGCCCTCGGAGGATTGACCATCGGGACCAGTCCTGTTGAGATGGCTTCCGCTTATGCCACGATTGAGAACGATGGTATCTATCGGATGCCAACCTGCATCGTTAAGATTATGGATGCAGAGGGCGATGAGCTTGTTGGGGAGGAGCTTTTCTCAAAGCAGGTATATCGGTCAGAGGCGGCGAGAATGACCACAGAAGCCTTGACCGGTGTAATAGAACGGGGAACTGCGAAGGGGATGGGCCTAAGCGATACAATCAGTGCAGGAAAGACCGGAACCACGGATGACAGAAAGGATGGGTGGTTTGTCGGTTATACCCCTTATTACACGACCAGCGTATGGGTGGGGTATGATCTGCCGGAGGAGCTGGAGGATTTGAAGGGAGCCTCCTATCCGGGCACCATTTGGCATAATTTTATGGAGAAGATTCATACTTCAACGATGACAAAGAACTTCGAATATTATGACTGGAGGACAGATAAGGCGGCCGGAGAGATCACAGATTCTATGAACCCGGCAACTCAAGCTGCTCCTGATACACAGTAGGATAGGTATCCGGGGCAGCTGTGGCTTCTATTTATGATCCGCAGGAGAGCTGTACTCCGTAATGTAGCTTTGATATAAAGTGTAGTCCTTTAAGGTCTTGCTGAGATCAAGGAAGGTAATCCATAATCCGGCTACGGATGCGGCTATCAGCAGCACACTGAGGGCTGATAATAATTTTTTTCTGTATTCTGATTTCTGATATTTATGCAGTTTCATCTTAACATCTCCTATTTCGCTCTACACCACAGCAACCACGATATTATATAACAGAATATAAGCTGTTTCTATACGTGAAATGTTTCCAGCGATCAGTTGAAATGATACATACGATTACAGGGTATTCAACAGGAGCTTTCCGAATATAAAAACACCCTCCGGGGTAAGAATCAATTACGATCCTTACCCGGAGAGTGCCGTTAATCATTGAATTCTATAGTATAATGCTTACGAATTTAGCCTATAATCGTGGCTGGTGGAGTATTATGCTTTCCGTTTCCCTGATGATATTCCTCCATGATCTTATGGATTCTTTCCACAGGATTTAATAATGCACTGATGCTATTGTCATGATTCATCGTATCAATGATCAATGCAATATATTTGCTCATGTCCACATTAACATAATAAGGCTTGGTTAGAAGCTCAGGAGTCTGATAGATTAAGTTCGTGGTCATAAGACGGTATATCAGACCGTTCTCATAGGCTTCATCAAACTTAGCCAGACCACCGGTAAATAAGCCGAAGGTCGAAGCTACAAAGATACGGTTTGCCTTCCTGCGCTTTAACTCGGAGGCCACATCCAGGATACTTTCTCCGGAGGAGATCATATCGTCAATGATCAGGATATCCTTGCCCTCTACATCCGTTCCCAGGAATTCGTGAGCAACAATCGGATTACGTCCGTTGATAATCTTCGTATAGTCCCTTCTCTTATAGAACATACCCATATCAAGACCAAGGACATTGGCATAGTATACAGCCCTTGACATTCCGCCCTCATCCGGGCTAATGACCATCATATGATCGGAATCTATTTTAATATCAGGAACATTTTTGAGTAAAGCCTTGATAAACTGATAAGTGGGAGAAACGGTTTCCAGACTCTTTAAAGGAATTGCGTTCTGTACTCTTGGGTCATGGGCATCAAAGGTTATGATACTCTCTACCCCCATATTGGTCAGCTCCTGCAATGCCAACGCACAATCAAGGGACTCTCTGGAGCTGCGCTTATGCTGTCTTCCTTCGTAAAGATAGGGCATGATAACAGTAATTCTTCTAGCCTTACCACCAACCGCCGCAATGGTACGCTTCAGGTCCTGATAGTGATCGTCGGGTGACATGTGATTCATGTGACCACAGACTGAGTATGTCAAACTATAGTTCGTTACATCCACGAGCAGGAACAAATCCGTGCCACGGACAGATTCTTTAATCATGCCTTTTGCTTCTCCCGTACCGAATCTGGGGCAGCAGGCACTCAGCAGATAAGAATCTCTCTGATAACCGGTGAAGGCGATCGTACCCTTGTGTTCGCTTTCTCTCGAATTACGCCATTCTACAATAAAGTCATTTACTTTCCGGCCTAGGGAATTGCTGCTTTCCAGTGCAATGATACCTAACCGACCTACAGGAATGGTTTCAACGATCTTCTCATGCTTTGACATTACGTATTCCTCCATATAATTAGTTGATGGCATTATAACCCACTACATGTTATATCATATTAAAAATTACATAGTCAAGTAACTTTTGTATGTAAATAAAAGGGTGGCTTTACTGTGAAACACTGCTCAAAGCCTTATGCAGCCTGATGTCCTCCCCGATAATCCTCCGTACAGAATAGCTGCCGATGAGTCTGGAATAGATACGTTCCCCATAATTCGCATTGATATTATCCAAGGATAGGTTGGTAGAGATTATGGTGGACTTCTGCTTTAGCAGACGTTCATTAATGATTAGATAAATTTGTGAGTTCGTAAAGGAGTTGATCAGCTCTGTACCTAAATCATCAATAATTAATAAATCACAATCAAGGATATATTCAAACTGGCTGGAGGCAGAATAGGAGACATCCTCCTCTTTCGAAAACTTATTCTTTTCTAAGATATCAAATAATCTGAAAGCAGTTAGATAGATTACGGTATAGCCACGATCCAGAAGCTCCTTGGCGATGCAGTTGGCAAGAAAGGTTTTACCCACGCCGGCATAACCCTGAAAAAGGATATTTTCGTGCTTAGCCCCAAAATGTCTGACGAAGCTTTTGCACCCTGCGACAATCCTCTGCATGTTTGATAACGGAGACAAGCCGATGGTCTCATCAATATAATCATCGGAGTAATATCCGAAGGAGAAGGTATTAAAGTTCTCGTTCTTCAGAACGGATTTAATGTTTGAGCCTTCATAAATCAAATCAGCAATGGCTTGCTTGAAGCAACTACATTTTTCATTGCCGATAAAACCTGTATCCTTGCATTTGCTGCAATGATATCGGAGTGAGAGATAATCGGAAGGATACCCATTTTTAATCAGAAGTTCTGTTTGGCGGGCCTTTAGCTCGAAGGACTTAGCTTTCAGCTCCAGCAAGCTCTCCGGGTTACCCAGAATAGCCAGTCTTCCGCTCTGGGCAGAGAGAGTTACCATCTCATCTTCCAGCTCTTTTAAATCGGGAACAGCAGCATAAGCTTCGGCTCTTCTGCGATCAAGATCGTGCTTGTTCTGAAATCTACGATTATCATATTCCCGTAAAATCTGATTATATTGATCATTTCTTAAAGACATGGCAATCTCCTTATAAACCTTTATTTAAAAGCTTACGTTCAAGCTCGGCATAATCTTTACTTGAGTATTCTCTTTTCGGAAACTGATTCAATTTACTGTAAGAAGGCTTTACAGTCGAAGTATTCTTAATTTCAGACGCTGATTTGTTGCCCTTCGTAAACTCCTCGTCCAGCTTTGCGATATCAGCCTTGGTCTTCACACCTTTTTTAAACCAGTTCTCCAAAATCTTATCAGTATATTTAAAGTCCGGCTTTTGAGTTTGCAGGATTGTCCGATTACAGGCTTCCATTATAATTTCATCGGGAAATGAGAACTCCTCCACCCATTTCTTCGTATATTGACGTTCAATATGTCCGGGTGCACGGTTCAGTCCAAAGGCCTTTATGACAGTGTTAAAATGCTCGTCATAGGCAAAGGTATATTCCTTGGCTTTTTCCTCGGTATCAATACCCTCTTTGGCCCATGCCAGAGCCACCGCCTCGATATAGGAGACATTCTTCTTGGACCTAGAGATACAGTATTCGTACAGATACATAATCAGCTCCGGTGAAAAATGAAGCTGTTCATCCAGATAATTAATCAGATCAAAATCCATCTTTCTCAAAGGATGTTTCAGATAGAGTTCCACAGCGGTATAGGCGCTATTAATGTCAATATTACTGACCGGTTCGGCGACAGGCTTGACTGGAGTACTTTTCCTGGTCACCGGCATTGTTTCTGTATGAAGGCTAACTGCAAGCTCGTCAAGCTCTGCATCATAGTCCCCTACTACGGTATTGTTAACTATCGTATGATTGTTATTCTGCAATTTTTTAAAATTAAGGAGTTTTATCCCGCTGATTTCCTTTTGAGCATTCAGCGTCAGTTTTAATAGATTCATTTTCTCCCAGTAATTCAGTGCACGAAGAATATCCTTCTCCGTATGATCCAGATGATCGGCAATCGAGGATATCGTAATATCCCCCCCATCCGACTGGAGACTGCGGAGCAGATAGAGATAAACCTTAACATAAGCACCATTTGCAGAAGGCATAAACTCGTCAATAAATGAATTCGGGACGATTGTTACGTCATAATTGCTTTCTGTATATAGTGCGATTTTACTCATATGATTATCCACCCTCAAGTTATTCTTGCGGATGCTTGTTTCCATCCGCCATCGTGTTAAGTATAGCATAGATAATTTGTTCTGAAAACACCCTATTTTACAGGGGTTGCGGCGTTTCAGGCTCTGTGGATGGTGTGGATAACGTGGATAAATTTCATCAAAAATAGTGTAAAAAAATGTAAAATAAGGAAGAACTATATTGAAAATACGAATAATTTAGAGGTAAAGTCTATTAATGTAGAAAAGCCGAAGGACAAAAGAATATCCACAGGATTATTCACAAAAAATGTTGATAATCCTGTGGATACTGTGGATAATTAGAGCCCAAGAAGCGATTCGCCCACTTTTACAATGTCTCCGGCGCCCATAGTTATCAACAGGTCACCGTTCATACAATTTTCTAGTAAAAAAGTTTCAATTTCATCGAAGGAAGGGAAATAGTGCACTTCCTTACCCAATTTCTCCAGCTCACGTACTAAATCCTTTGAGGAGATATCTCCGGGATCCTTCTCTCTGGCAGCATAGATATCTGCCAGCACAACCTTGTCGGCTAAGCACAGGGATTCGGCAAAGCTTTTTAAGTGTACCTTCATACGGGTATAGGTGTGAGGCTGGAAGACGCACCAAAGGGATTTATGCGGGTATGCCCTGGCAGCAGTCAGAGTAGCGGTAACCTCAGTAGGGTGATGTGCATAATCATCGATAACGATAACTCCACCGACTTCCCCCTTTACTTCAAAACGTCGTTCCGCACCGTGAAACTTTAACAGTGCTGATTTGATTTTATCCAAGGGTACTCCTACCTGCATCGCAAGGCCGATGGCCGGTAAGGAGTTGGATACATTATGAATGCCGATTACGCTCAGCTTGATCCGGTCAACGAACTGACCTCTGTAATATAAGTCATAGCTGCCGGTACTGAAATCATCAAACTCGATATTGTCTGCCGCTAAATCATAAGCCAGATCGGTCTTACGATATTCCGGGTCTATGATTCCGTAGGTTAATACCTCACAGGATAAATCCTTTGTAAGCTCTTCGTAGTCCTTAATCTCACCGTTGATAAACAGCTGGCCGTTCTCAGGCAGCAGCTTGGCGAATTTATGGAAGGAATTACGAATATCATCTAGATCCTTGAAGAAATCCATATGATCTTCATCAATATTCAGAATAATGCTTCTCTTAGGATAGAAGCTATGGTACGAATTGGTATATTCACAGGCTTCTGCAATAAAATGTTCTGATTTTCCCATTCGGATATTGCCTCCGATGGCGTCTAGGATACCGCCGACGGATATGGTAGGATCCAGATCACCCTCCATAAAAATCAGGGATACCATGGAGGTGGTGGTGGTTTTACCATGGGTTCCGGATATGGCTACGGCATTATCAAAGTTCAACATCAGCTGTCCGATCAGCTCCGCACGGTTCAGCATCGGGATTCCCCGGTTGATAACTTCTATATATTCTTCATTATCCTCGCGGATAGCGGCGGTATATACAACCACATTGATATCTGCTGTTATATTAGCGGCTCTCTGTCCAATAGCAACCGGAATACCTATGTCAGCCAGATGATCAGTAATCTTACTTCTGTGACTATCGGAACCACTGACCTTATAACCGATATTATGTAAGTATTCTGCAAATCCACTCATGCTGATTCCACCAATGCCGATAAAATGAATCCGGCAAGGGCTATTAAAGTCTATTTTATACATAATGCACTTCCTATTCTGTTAATTTACATTGTGGTGCCTTTTCTATTGCTATTATAACCGTTTTCACCTAAAATACAAGACTAAGTCGAATAGATCCCTAGAATAAACAATCCTAAGAGGTGTTTTCTTTTTACTGTAATATATTCTTTTTTATTCACTAGAATGCAAGTATACCATTGTAAATAGTGAAAAAAAGCATTGTAGGAGACTAAAATCAGTTATCGGATAGAAAATAATCAAGAAGATGTAAATTTTAACTAGAATCTTGTAAAAAATATTCACATTTTTGATTAAATATGGTATAATGGCCTCACTAGACATCGAATAGGTATAATTTACTAGGTGGAGAAGTGCCTGTGAAACTTAGTGGAGGGGAAAGGGGATTAACATGAGGTTACATAACTTTTTCTTAAACTAACGATAAAAACGACAGAAGGGGGACTATGCCATGCAAATTACTGATGTGCGCGTACGCAAGGTTAGTAAGGAAGGCAAGATGAAGGCCGTTGTATCAATTACGATTGATAATGAATTTGTAGTTCATGATATCAAAGTAATTGAAGGGGACAAGGGGCTATTTATTGCTATGCCGAGCAGAAAAGCCGGAGATGGTGAATACAGGGATATTGCACATCCGATTAATTCGGAGACGAGAGACAAGATCCAGAAGATCATCTTAGAGAAGTACGAAATTGCAGCTTTAGAGGCAGATGTTGACATCGAAGAGTAGGGAGAAGGCGTAATAAAAAGACAAAGGGGGCAGCCGGGGGCTGCCTCCTTTGTCTTTTTATTATCTACGTATATTCACATCAAAGCTTACGATGGCCGAGGACAACTTCAAGCTGGTATTCCCGGTTGAACTTGCATCAGTACCCTTCTTCCTTAGGTAGACGGTACTTCCATCAGGAGCAGTGGAATTGGACAAGGTCATAGGTTTTGCCTGACTTACGGTGATCCACTTTGCCTTCGTGAAGTCGAATTCAGCATTCGGCTTGAGGATAACATATTCGTACTGATTTGTTTTTGAGGCCAGATTAAATACCATGGTTAATTTTGAATTCACATAATAGTAAGAGATGTCATCAGTATTACCACCTATTTTTGGCGCTGCTTGCTGACCGGGAATCGTAAGTATTGTGGTTTTGGAATAGGGAGCTTTCTCGGTGGCCGCCGTACGGAGTTTAAGTGTTACGTCTTTTGAACCGTTCTGATGAAGAGCTGCCGGAGCAATCTCCTCCACAGTCATTCCTTTATCACATTCCATCCAGCGTCTGGTAGCATCATCATAGTACTCCATGGTGGCAGTAGTATTAAGAGTCAGCCTGGAGGAATTTACACTGACACTGGGTGCGGCCGCACGGGCCGGAATGGTTACGGTAATCTCTCTACTGGGACGGTTCCCAGGCTCAAGAGCATTGCCAACTTGCTGGGGCAGGCGCAGGATGAGCTTGGCACCCTTTACCCGGAAGGCTTCCACGGTATTCAGAAATGCCTTGTAGGATGGAGAGCTTTCATCCAAACTAACAGTTTTCCAACTATAATCGGATGCTTTTCTCCATTCAAATTCATCTGACAGATCGGTATTATCAAAGATAAATTCTCCTTCGACCTTATCAAAGGTCACCTTGAAATCATTATACTGCATAGGAATTGTTACCATAGCAACACTGGAATTATGATCTCCCTTAAAATACAGAGTTACATCACCGGAGGGGGATACCCAGGAAATATCCATAAGGTAAGCTCCGGCATCATAGATACCCTCCACCTCTGTCCAGTTAAGCTGATCTACCGAATAAAATACAATGGAATTATTGTTATTAAAAATCTGAAGCGTCAGATCCTCATAATTGATTACACCGAGGGATACCGCAGAAGCTGTTCCGGCTTTTGCATCAGTCGCCGGAGCGACGACCATCAGAAACAGGAGAACCAGAATTGCCGTTATGCAGTAGTACATTCTTTCTATTCTTTTCTTCATATATACCTCCGTTTTCTACTTCACAACCGATTAATCAGCATTTATTATCGTCAGCTTACAGCCGCTGTTTATGATGAAGCCGTTGCTTAGGGTGATGACAATATTTTTCGTCTCCGTGGAATTGGTGGAGAGCTTATTGATTTTCACATTGGAGAGATAAATCGTAGCCTTTCCATTGCTTATGGTTGCCGAGCTGAAGATGGATGCATCCCCCCAGGTGACATTGGCGACGCTGACGCCGTAGGAGCTGTCAAATAAGGTGAGAGTAATGATATAAGTAGTAACATCCTGTGTGGTCGTAGTGGTACTTCCATCCGGATTAGTAACGACAGAGGTCGACTTCTCCTTCAGGCTGCCCTCCGTGATGGACCAGGCGATCGGAACATCATCGATTGTGGCTGTTTTAACCAGGGTAATATAGAGTTCCTCCTCCAGCAGCTCATTATTGTTAAGGCTGATGGACAGGGGGAGCGCCTGGTCAGTGATAGTAACCGCGGCAGCCTTCTCAAGGCTTGCTACATTTACTGTTACAGTTGCAGTTGCTACGGAAGCTCCTTCCTCGTCTGTATAGCTGGAATAGGCTACGGAATAATCCTTGCCTGATTCCAGGGTATAGCCACTATAGCGCAAGGAACTGATGGAGGTTGCTTCTGAGGTATACTGATTAATCCCGGTGGTATCCGGAACTCTCGCTGTTCCGAAATCCAGCCGGAACTTAAAGCTTGCTGCATCCATCGGATCATTCGACATGTAGATCCGCTTAAAGTTAGTGGAATAATCCTGATCAACCGGGTTGTTTACCACAGTACCCGGATACAGATATAGCAGAACTCCCTGATCTGCGGTGCTTCGAATCACCTCCTGGTTAGCCAGGGTAATATTCGCGTACAGGGTTTCCTCCGTCAGCGTGTTGATGCTCTCAGTAGAGGTGATTCTGGTTGTGATCAGGTATTTATCCTCCAGCCCGGTACTCTTCGTATTAATGGTGACCGTGCTTTTGGAGGGTACAGTTCCTTTATTGTTCCCATAGGCATCATAGAACTCAATCGAAGATACCGTAGTCTGGGTAGGACTGTAAAGGAAGAAGGTCAGGTATCCGGAGCTGTTGCCGGTACGGCATACGCCGGCGGTAGACACCAAAGTTGTCAGTTGGGCTGCTTTCGCTGCAGGCGGATATACTACTCCATTGCTGCCGGTCAGATTAAGCGGCACAGAAGGAAGAGCAAAGCCGGATGCAGAGGAGGCTTCGGTTGATTTTAGCCTGATGTAGATGCTGCTACCCACCGGAGCAATACTTTTACTAACGCTGACGGCAGTGGCTGAATTTATGGTTTTCCAGGTGGCGGTCTGGTAATTCAGTTCTTTATCCTTCCCCACGACAGAATATTCAAAGGGGGTTGTCGCAGAGGCAGCCTTAACCGATAAGGAGAGAGTGGAAGAACTGGTATAACTTAATGAAATGCCGTAAGTTTCCTCATCGGGGGCAGGCTTCTGAACCGGTATGGTAATAGTCGCAATATTAGAAACCTGAGAGGAGCTGCTGGCATTCATCCTGAACTGAAGCAGGGCTTCCTCCCCGACGGTATTTTCATTATATAAAACCTCAGGTGCAATTTCACTCAGAAGCAAGTCCTTCGCAGAAGTGAAGGTTGTCCATTCCGACATGCTGCCATCACTCATCAGCTTGCGGAAGGCCATTCCCCTTTTCACGGGTATACTGAACCGGGAACCATTCACTGCGATGCTGGGAGCAGCAGCCTTCTTCGGAATGTTTAGGTATGCTTCGTTGCTGGCTCTCATACCGGGATTCAGACTTCCCGTACCGTTTACCGGTGCCAGACGGTAATAAAGCTGTATTCCGTTCGTGAAATAAGTACTGATTTCAGTATTATGCGTATCTGTATTTAGTACCTTCCACACAGAAGAGCCCTTTTTCCTCCACTGTATGGTGCGGTTGCCCGCATTGGTAAAGGTGACGATACCTTTTTGCTTGTTGAAGCTTGCCTTGAAGTTCGAAACCTGCTTTGGAATGGTTACTGAGACTATATTCTCTGAGTAATCACCTTTAAAGTTCAGGGTGTATTTCGTTGACGGACTGATCCAGGAGATATCCATGGTGATGGTGTGGCTACCGTCGGCAGGTACGGGCAGAGCCTCCCATTTCTTCTTCGAGGAATCAGAGAACCAGACTGCGGTATCCTTGCTGTTGCATTGTAAGGTAATGGTACTGTTATAATAATCGATCTCCTTTACCTCGATTCCAACCTGTGCTGCATCGGAGCTCCCGTGATTAAGGAGTATTGCCGTGAGGATCAGCAAAACTGAAGCTGCAAGACCCCGTAGGCTTAAGTGGATTCTTGGATTTTTTCTTGTCTTTCCCATGTTATGCCTCTCTTCGGGATATGAAGTAGTACGTCCGTGTATCAAACTCATATCTTTCATACTTTAGTTGTGGATTTACGGGTTACAATTCTAAAACAGTAAGATGCTGCGCCGGCTGCTAAAAAGATAGAGGCGGCGACCTTTAAATACTTCCACATTGTATATCGGACAGGCTGACATTATCATAATAATAAAACTAAAACTTAAGAAAAAATTAATATTTAGACGTTCACTGCCGGAAGAGGGTAGGGACGAAAGCCGGGTGGAGGATAATCTGATGAAATAGTTGCTAACTATTTTAAGAAAGCTTATAATAATAGCGCATACAATAGGGATTTCTATGGGAAGGAATACTCTTATGAGGGATGAGTTAAGGAATAAATGTGATTTGTTTGCAGAGAATTATAGGATAACCAGTAAGAAATATAAATGGAACTATTCTACGAACAACAGATTGGGTGCCCTATTATATACCATGGAGGGAAGGACGGTTGATACAGAGGCTGTCAACCGGTGTAAACGGATTATTAAAGAAAATGCAGGTTTGTTTTCCCGATTTAAGGACATCACTTATTTTTCAACTGCGGTCCTCCTTTCTCTTAAGGAGGAACCGGAGCGGTTATTTCGCACGGCCTCGGACCTTTATAAGAGTATGAAGCAGGAGGGATTCCATTCCTCCGCATATTTGGTGCTGGCGGCATTGTCCATCGCAATGCAGACGGAGGCTTATGACCATCGGAGGGTGATTGCAGCGGCGAAGAGCTACTATGAAGCAATCAAAAAGGCACACCGGTTACTGACCGGTCCAAGTGATTACGGATATATCGCTTTGCTGGCTCAGTCAGAGAAGGAAGTATCCACTGTCACCAGAGAAATAGAGACCTGTTATAGTATTTTGATGAATGATTTCACTTCGCGCAACTCCGTCCAGTCCCTGTCCCATATTCTGGTCTTCGGAGCGCAGGATCCGACAGAAAAATGCAGGCGGGTAGTTGATTTATATGAAGCATTAAGGAATAGGGGTTTAAAATTCGGTACTAGGTTAGAGCTGCCCGTACTGGGTGCCGCTGCTTTACTGATGGAGAGTCCGAAGGAGGCAGCGAAGGAGATTGAGGAAGTAAATCAATATCTTAAGGCTAAGAAGGGCTTTGGTATATGGCTTCCGAAGAAGGAACGACTGATCTATGCGGCCACACTGGTAAGCCGGGAATATGCCGGAGCTTTGAATACAACAATGGAGGCTTCCTTGACGAACAGCATGACCGGAATCCTTCTGGCCCAGCAGATGGCAATGATCGCAGCCTCTTCCGCTGCTGTTACATCGGCTGCAGCTTCCTCGGGAAGCTGAGGGGGAAATACATAAGGATACGGACAGCGAAAGAAGTGGCGGCTGTTGTATCGGCTTAGAAATAATAGGAATGAGGAATAAGGATGCATATTATAATAGGATTGGGGAACCCCAACGATAAATACCAGGCTACCAGACATAATATCGGCTGGGATGTAATCACAAGACTATCGGACGATTACCGGATCCCATTGGATTTTAAAAAGCATAAGGCCATCTGCGGCAAGGGCTATATCGGCGGAGAGAAGGTCATTCTGGCCCAGCCGGTCACCTACATGAACCTGAGTGGGGAAAGCGTCAGGGAGCTGGTGGATTACTATAAGGTCTCACCGGAGGAAATCATCGTGATTTATGATGATATCAGCCTGGAGGTGGGACAGCTTCGGATTCGCAAAAAAGGCAGCGCCGGCGGACATAACGGAATTAAGAGTATCATCAGCCATCTTGGGACTGAGGATTTTCCGAGAATTAAGGTCGGAGTCGGAGACAAACCGAAGGGCTGGGATCTTGCCGATTACGTACTGTCAAGATTTAATAAAGAGGAGCAGCCGCTGATTCGCGAGGCCCTGAAGGATACCTCCGATGCTTGCAGAATCATGATTAATATCGGAATCGATGAGGCCATGAACCTCTATAATAAGAAGAAGGATTCACCGAAGAAGGAGAATGCTCCCGGACAGGGTAAAAAGCCCAGGAATTCGGCGGTTCAAGCCGATACAGACAATTTCCCCCAGAAGGACAATAAAGAAACTACGAACCCGGAAGGAGCAGCTACAGGGAAGACTCCGGAAGGAAACGGCGAAAGCATTCAGGCTTAATCTGTAAATACGAATAACCGGAGCTTACCGGACATAGAGCAGGAGGAAGTGCGTGAAAACCTTTATAGCTCCCTTGAGAGAATTAAAGGAATTTAATGATATCAGGGATAACATTAGATTGAAGGATTTGCCGGTACAGGTTACCGGTTGTATTGATTCCCAGAAATGCCATTTAATTCATGGGCTTTCTGAGGGCTTTAAGTTTAAGATCATTGTGACCTATAACGACCTGAAGGCTAAGGAAATCTACGAGGATTACCGCCTGTATGACAGGGAGGTTTATCTCTACCCTGCTAAGGATATCATCTTCTACAGTGCGGACATCCACGGCAATGCGATCGTCAGGGATCGGCTGAAGATCATGCGGAGGATCATCGAGCAGAAAAACACAACGATCATTATGACGCTGGATGGAGGTATGGACAGACTACTTCCGCTTCAGATACTAAAGGACCGGGTAATCACGGTTAATGCTGATTCCATCATCAGGACACAGGAGTTCAGTGCATCTCTGATCCATTTGGGTTATGAGAGACAGGCACAGGTGGAATCACCGGGGGATTTCGCGGTCCGCGGTGGTATCATCGATATCTTTCCTCTCACGGAGGAGGCACCTTACCGAATCGAGCTATGGGGGGATGAGATTGATTCTATCCGTATCTTTGATGTCAGTAGCCAGCGTTCGATTGAACAGGTGGATCATCTGGTCATCTATCCGGCGGCAGAGATAATTCCTGACAAGGACTGTATCCAGTCGGGACTTCAGAAGATTGAAGAGGAAGAGAAGCAATATGTAAAGGGCCTGAGAGATCAGTTTAAGACGGAGGAAACAGCGAGGATCCGGCAGATTATCCGGGAATTCAAGGAGAATCTGGAGACCTTCCAGGGCTCTATCGCTTTGGAGAGCTTCATCAATTATTTCTATGACCAAACCATAAGCTTCTTTGATTATTTTAGCCAGGAGGATGCTATCTTCTTCCTGGATGAGCCGGGGCGGTTGGCCGAGAAGGGTGAGGCTGTAGAGACAGAATTTCGAGAAGGTATGATTGGACGCATCGAGAAGGGATATATTCTTCCGGGACAGATGGATGTGATCTATGGATATAAGGAAGCCTTCGCAATGCTAGCCCGGAAGAGATCAATACTGATCAGTACGATGGAGGCGAAGAATAATTACTTCTCCCCGAAGCATAAATATGCTTTTACGGTCTCGGCAGCAGCCTCCTATCACAAAAACTTTGAGATACTGGTAAAGGATCTGGAACGATGGAAGAAGAATAAGTACCGGGTCATCCTTCTCTCCGGCTCGCGGACGAGAGCGATGCGCCTCAGTGAGGATTTAAGAGAGTTCAATCTGAGTGCCTTTTACAGCGAGGATATGGACCGTGAGCTCATGAACGGTGAGATCATGGTGGCCTACGGTAATCTGCGGAGGGGCTTTGAATACCCGATGATCAAGCTGGTCATCATCTCCGAAAGCGACATCTTCGGAACGGAGAAGAGGAAGCAACAGAAGAAGCCATCCTATGACGGCAATAAGATTCAGAGCTTTACGGAGCTTACCCCGGGGGACTATGTGGTGCATGAGAACCATGGCCTTGGGGTCTATCGGGGAATCGAGAAGATTGAGGTTGATAAGGTTACAAAGGACTATATCAAGATTGAGTATGCGGGCGGGGGCGTGTTGTATATCCTGGCAACAGGCCTTGATGTGATTCAGAAATATTCCGGAGCGGAGGGCAGGAAACCGAAGCTGAACAAGCTGAATTCCGTGGAATGGAAGAATACAAAGACTAAGGTAAAGGGAGCTGTTAAAGAGATTGCGAAGGAGCTGGTGGAGCTATATGCTCAGCGGCAGGAGAAGCAGGGCTACCAGTACGGACCAGACACGGTATGGCAGAAGGAATTCGAGGAGGCATTTCCCTATGAGGAGACCTATGACCAGCTGCTTGCTATAGAGGCAACGAAGAAGGATATGGAGAGTAGCCGTATCATGGATCGTCTGGTATGCGGTGATGTTGGCTATGGGAAGACAGAGATTGCGATTCGAGCTGCCTTTAAGGCTGTGTCTGACGGAAAACAGGTAGTATTCCTGGTACCAACCACAATCCTTGCGCAACAGCATTATAATACCCTCGTACAGCGTATGATGGATTTCCCCGTCAGCGTGGATGTGTTGTCTCGATTTCGCACCTCAGCCGAACAGAAGAAGACCCTCGAACGATTGAAGAAGGGGAATTTGGATATCCTTGTCGGTACCCATAGGGTATTATCGGCAGATGTGAAGTTTAAGAATCTCGGACTCCTGATTGTAGATGAGGAGCAACGCTTCGGTGTAACCCATAAAGAGAAGATCAAACAGCTGAAGAAGGATATCGATGTCCTGACCCTGACGGCAACCCCGATCCCTAGGACACTTCATATGAGCCTGGTCGGAATCAGGGATATGAGCGTACTGGATGAACCGCCGGTGGACCGCCTGCCGATCCAGACCTATGTGCTGGAGCATAATGAGGAAATCATTCGGGAGGCTATTACCAGGGAGCTGGCCCGTGGGGGACAGGTTTATTATGTATTTAATCGTGTTAACGGGATCGATGAGATAGCAAATACGGTGGCGAAGCTGGTGCCTGAGGCAAATGTTGCCTTTGCCCATGGACAGATGCACGAGAGAACCCTGGAAAAAATCATGTATGATTTTATCTCCGGGGAGATTGATGTACTGATTTCCACCACGATTATAGAGACCGGTTTGGATATCTCCAATGTCAATACCATCATCATAGATGATGCGGACCGATTGGGTCTGTCCCAGCTCTATCAGCTCAGGGGACGGGTAGGACGCTCGAACCGGACAGCCTATGCCTTCCTAATGTATAAGAGGGATAAGATGCTTAGGGAGATTGCAGAGAAGCGGCTCCATGCCATTAAGGAGTTCACGGAGCTGGGCTCCGGCTTTAAGATTGCGATGCGGGACTTAGAGATTCGAGGGGCGGGAAATCTTCTTGGAGCCGAGCAAAGCGGCCATATGGAAGCAGTTGGCTATGATCTGTACTGTAAGATGCTCAATGAGGCAGTCAAGCATACAAAGGGAGAGGTGTCCGATGAGGAAACCTTCGAAACTACGGTAGATATGGATATGGATGCATATATCCCTGCCACCTATATCAGGAATGAAGTCCAGAAGCTGGATATCTATAAGCGGATAGCCGATATCGAGAACGAAGAGGAATTGATGGATATGCAGGAGGAGCTCTTAGACCGCTTTGGCGATCTGCCTGCGGCAGTCAATAACCTATTAAATATCGCATTGATTAAGGCAATCTGCCATAGTGTTTATGTGAATGGACTGGTTCATAAGGCAAATGAAGTAAAGCTGCAGATGTATCCGAAGGCGAAGCTAAATGTAGAGAAGATACCGGAGCTGATAACAAAATACCAGGGCAGCTTAAAGTTTCTACCCCAGGCGAATCCCTACTTCCAGTATCAGCTGCCGAAGAATCCGAAGGGAAAGACGGACAGCATTACGGTCTTCGAGAACCTGAAGAAGCTTCTGGAGGATTTCAGACAGCTATGCCAGGAGGAAAGGAACAGTTAGCATATCGAGAGAGATTAAGCCTTGACATTGGGTTACGGCTTATCTACAATTAGGCTAGTGAGATAGGATTTATGAAAAGAGGTACCAAGATGGGAAAGCATAATAAAGTGCATATAAATATACCTGCAGGAGTTCGCGTACTGCTCCTCCTCCTGGTTCTGCTGCCGATGCTTGCCGCGTGCCGGTCAGGTGGGGACAAGCTTGAGTTAACGAATTATACCGGTAGCTCGGTTAAGACCTTTCAGAGAAGGACAGGCGTGAAACTTATTGAGGCGGGCACAGGGGTATATCGCCTGGAGGGAGCTCTGCAGCTTATCGCCCCAAAGGGGAAGATTACCTCCATTACACTGCTCCCTGAAGGTGAGAAGTTCACCATGTTCGGAGTTAAGATAGGCACCAGGAAGGCAGAGGCAGAGCAGAGCTTCATAAAAACCTATGGGAAGGAAACGTCCAAAACCATAAATTCGGCAGAGAACCTGCTGGTCTATACCTATCGGGATAATAAAAGCGAGTTGTATGTCTCTTATGATATTGATACCGATGCCGTTGCCGAGATCTCCTATTATCTTAAGACAGAGGAGGAGATGAAAAAGGACGATAAAGAGTCTGTTAACTCGGGAGAGCTGATTGCTATGGTCGGCGATATCCGTGTGTATTATAATGAGGCAATGGTATATCTGAAATCAGTTCAGGAGAATTATGAGGCTGAATATGGCAAGGATATCTGGAACGCGGATATCTTCGGAGATGGAAAAACCTTTGGTGAACAGATTAAGAGAGAGGTCCTAAATCAAATTACAGAGCTTAAGGTGATTGGGGAGAAGGCGAAGGAAGAAGGAATTTCACTGACGGAGGACGAACTGGCAGAGGTAAAGACCCTTGCACAGGAGCACTTTGAAGGTTTATCGGATGCTGATATTGACCGCTACCTGGTTACAAAGGAGCTCTTAGAAAAGGTATATGCAGATAATATGCTGGCTGAGAAGGCATTTGAGAGCCTGACGCTGAATATCGATACGAATGTATCGGATTTGGAAGCAAAACAGATAACGGTTCAGCAGATACTAATCTACGGAGCCAATGTGGATAAGGAAGGAAACATTACTCCATTTAGTGCAGAAGAGAGGGAGAATGCCTATGACAAGGCGAAAGCATTGTTAGAACAGGCAAAGGAGACGGACGATTTCCATACGCTGGCAGAGGCTAACTCAGAAGCAGATACGATTGAGTATACCTTTGGCAGAGGGCAAGGACCAAAGGAATACAGTGCTGCCTTCGAGCAGGCAGCCTTTACTCTTAAGACGGGAGAGGTCAGTGATCTGATCTCCACGGAGTATGGTTGGCATATCATTTACTGTGTCACAGATTTTAATAAGGATGCAACAATCCAGGTGAAGGAAAGCATCATTGATGAGCGCCGGACCAAGATGTTCGCAGACCTCTATTCAGAGTGGTCTTCCGATTATGATGTGGTGGTCAATTCCGAGGCCTGGGATGCCGTCAGCTTTGATGAATAGAA
>JAEZHX010000097.1 GCA_023436765.1 Bacillota bacterium | reverse complement strand
ATCGGAACCATTATTTCCAATTTTACTATACTCGATTTTTTCCGATATAACTGCTCATTCCGCCCTTGACATTGATTACATCATAGCCCGCCTTCTTCAGTACAGAGGCTGCATTGCTGCTCCTGCCGCCGGACTGGCACATGATATAATATCTTTCCTTTTGGTTCAGGTATTGACCCGGGTTTGATAATAGGAGACCCATCGGAATGTTCTTCGATTTCGCGATATGACCATGGGAATACTCATAAGGTTCCCTGATATCGATCAGGTTGATGTCGTTTAATAATCCGTCAATCTCATTCACATGAACGGAACTGCTCTCTTCTTTTTTAAATAATGTAAACATATTTTACTCCTTCTAGGATGAATAATTTTCTAAATCTATCATCCGTAGTATATCATCATTCTATACAGAAAAAAGTGATAATATCACATAGCTTCAGCTTCCCAGCAGCTTCCGGACCTCATCCTCCTGTTCAAATAATACACAACCACCCACATGCTCCTTCTCTAGGACATGGTTGTCACTCAAGCGCCGGAATAACGGTGATTTTAACGCATTCCGGATCGAGGTGTCACGAAGATTCGTATCTGAAAACGGAGAGAACGGACAAGGCTCCGTACCTCCTACAGGATTGATATGAAAAAAACCTCTTCCTGCAGCCAGACAGCCCCCGGAGTTCTTCTCATCACCAGGGAAGGAGATAAAGATCATATCTATTTGCTTTCTTAATTGTAGCAGCTTATGACTCAGGAATTCCCGGTCAGCATCGTCCGGAGCCAATGCTTTGATCTCGCTGCTTACCGGTACATATTCCACCAAAAAGGCCACCTTGCAGCCCAACAGGTTCAGTCCGTTCATAAAAGAAGAATCGGTTATCTTCTTAAGGTTTTTCTTCGTCACAGTGATGGAGGTACCGAACAGGATGCCCTTTTTCTTCAGTAGTTCCATCACTTCCACAAGCTTACGGTAGGTACCTTTCCCCCTTCGTTCGTCTGTGATTTCTTCATCCCCTTCCAGGCTTAGTACCGGAAGCAAATTCCGGCTTTTTGCGAAAAGCTGCAGATAATCCTCCCTGATCAAGGTACCGTTCGTGAATACAGGAAAAAGGATATTTTTATGACGGGCTGCTGCTTCGAGCACCTCCCATCTTAATAACGGCTCACCACCTGCCAGAAGGATGAAGCTGATACCCAGCTCAGAGGCCTCGCGGAAGATTTTATCCCATTCCTGTCCTGTCAGCATCCTCTGAGCATCATGATCATGACATAGATGGTTTGCCCTGGCATAGCAGCCGGTACAATGCAGGTTACAGGAGCTGGTGATACTCGCAATCAGGAAAGGCGGGATATGCTCTCCTTCCTTCTCATATTGCAGGCGGCGCCCCCTTGCTTCGACAGCGGCATGGGTGAATTTTGCCAGGAAGATACTTTCCTTCGGATTCTTAAGTGATGCCTTTAAGGCTCCTTTTATGATATCCTCTATCCCATGATAGAGATATTCCTCCAGGTTAAAATCCAAATTCATCTTTTATCTCCTTTTTATTCCTTTGTAAAATCATATGAAATAAATCAACATAATAGCTCCTCATTGGTTAAATTATAGATGAGATCAGAAAATACGTCAATGAAAGACAGATGATCATTCAGTTAAAATAGTATCATATCTTCTGCATATTCCTTTACAGGCCGGACTACACAATTGCATTTTAAGCTAATTATGATATACTGTATATGCCATAGATAAACTTATGAAACTATGGCAGTGCCCTGATCGGAAACTCAGGCAGAAAGGCGGTATTTAAAGTGAACAGGGAACAAAACATACATCACTATAGTTTGGATCAATATCAAAAATTTGCCATATCAGATTACCTGAAGCAGCCCTTCTCCTGTAGCTGCGGAAGGACCCACAGTGCACCGATTCATACGATTATCGTTGAAGAAGGAGCTCTTCTAAAGCTGCCGGATTGTATCGCAGCTGCTGGTTGCCGAAAACCCTTCCTGCTCTATGATTCAACCACCTATCAAATCGCAGGTAAGCAGGTTCGGGAACTTCTGGACGGAGTTAGCATTCCCTTCTCCAGCTATTCTTTACCGGAGGCGGAGCCGGTTCCTGACGAAGAGACAATCGGTACTATCCTGATACACCTGGATTCCTCCTGTGACGTAATCATCGCCGTCGGTAGCGGTACTCTGAATGACCTCTGCCGTTTTATCAGTTATAAGCTTAATCTCCCTTATATGATTGTTGCTACTGCACCCTCCATGGATGGCTTTGCTTCCGGTGTATCCCCTCTCATCGTCAACCATACGAAGACCACTTATGAGGCTCATGCCCCCATCGCCATTCTCGGAGACTTAAATCTTCTGAAGGCTGCTCCAGTATCCATGATTGCAGCAGGAATCGGGGATATCTTAGGTAAATATAATGCCCTCTGCGATTGGTCCATTGCGGGACTTCTGCTGGGGGAATACCACTGCAGCAACATCGAAGGCATCGTTAGAAAATCTCTTGAAACCGTCCTTCAGAATATCGATGGGGTTAGGGGCAGGGACCCCCAAGCGGTTCGAGGCGTTATGGAGGCTTTGGTGTTGTCCGGGCTTGCGATGAGCTTTGCCGGTAATTCCAGACCGGCCTCCGGCAGTGAACATCATCTGTCCCATTATTGGGAGATGCGGTTCTTATCCGAAGGAAAGAAGCCTTATTTACACGGAACCCAGGTAGGTGTAGCGACGGTTGCCGTGCTTAAAGCATATGAGCTGCTAATGGAGCAGCCGATAGATTTTGACGCTGCCAAGAAAAAAGCCATCAGCTACTCTGAGAGTAAATGGGAAGCTGATATGATAAAGTATTATGGTCCTGCAGCGCCTTCTGTAATCCGGCTGGAGCGGGAAACCGGCAAGAATGCACCGGATCAGGTACTTGCCAGGCTGGAACTTATCCGCAGGCACTGGAAAGAGATCAAAGCTATCGTAGAATTACTACCATCCGCGGATCATACCCGTAGCATACTAATCGCCCTATCCGCTCCTGCCAGCCCAATTGAGGTAGGAATTGATCGAGATACCTTTATCGAGAGCTTTCTGGCAGCAAAGGAGTTAAGAAACCGATATGCCCTGCTTCAGCTGCTGTTTGACTTAGGGTTACAGGAGGAGCTTGCAGAGAAGGTGTGGGACTACTTCCAAGAGAAATCAGAAAAGCATGGTTAACCGGTAAGACTGCTTCTATAGGTAAAAATAAAATCCGCATGCTGTACGACCTGTTCTGCATGCGGATTTACTTTTCACTATATTCATTGCTAATTAATTCGATTAATCCCTTGATTTCCCGTCGTGCTCTTAGGATATGAACCTCTTTCCCCTGCAATTCGGCTAATATCTCATAATATCTGCTTCTGTTCTTCTTATTAAAATTCCAGATCCAAACCAAAAATTCTAGGTCAAATTTATCGGGACAATCTGTACCCATATCAGGCCTGGTCTTACCATAATAGCGTATGACCCTGCCAATCACACTGCGAAGACAGGTGAACCTGGAGAAATCTAAGTAGATAGCGGTATCACAATGTTCCAGCCGTAACGGAATGGTCCTGTTGAAATTACCATCGATGATCCACTCCTTCTCTGACAGCTTCTCAATTAAGATTTTATCAAATTCTTCATCCGTGATAGGTTGCCAACCCGGTCTCCAGTAAATCTGATCCAGATGGATAACAGGAATGTTCAGCTTTTCACCAAGCTTCCTTGCTAACGTAGATTTTCCGCTGCCACCGCAACCGAATATAACTATTCTCATCCAAACCATCCTTTCCGCTCCTAATCCTATCTCTGACTGAACTACATTCTCCTTAAGCTTACTACTTAAGAATACTTCTTAAGCTATACTTATTCGACGATCGCGCACTTCTATTACTTACCTTCACTTCAATATTTGCCTTATCGCATAAAACAGGGGACATTGACAACCGTGTCATGAGTCCCCTGCTGCAGAATTTTACTTAATAACGATATTCCTTACTAAGAACTACGGAGTCAGTAAGTCTGATATCCCTGGAGGAGCTTCCGATAGAGATTTCATATTGTCCGGGTTCCGTATAGAAGCATTTCTTATTTGTAGCATAATATCCAAAGGCTGTTTTGTCCAGAAGAATTTCTACTCTGGCTTCTTCTCCCGCCTTTATAAATATCTTCGTAAAGCCCTTCAGCTCATGAACAGGCCGTTCCACAAGGGAGCTTCTGCCGGATACATAGACCTGTGCAATTTCAGAGCCATCCCTGTTACCGGTATTCTTAATCGTAAAGGATAGCCTGATGCATAGATCATCCGTCCCCTCCGAAGCGTTCATTGGCTCATTCGTTTTCTCTTCCATGGTGATTTTGAGGTTCTTATATTGGAAATCCGTATAGGATAACCCATGACCAAAAGCATACTCAGGTTCTACCTGACGGGTATCGTAATAGCGATATCCCACAAATACTCCATCCCGGTAAATCAGCTTCTTCTGATCACCGAAATCCCCCAGCTTATGGGCCGGTGAATCTGACAGCTCCTTCGGGAAGGTCTCTGCAAGCTTACCCGATGGATTCACTTCCCCTAACAGCACCTCTGCCAATGCAATACCGCCCTCCATACCTGCGTAGTAGCTCCAGAGAATAGCCTTTGCTTTGCCTGACCAGGCCTTCATCTCGACCGGGGAGCCTGCGATCATTACGATGACCGCATTCGGATTCACCTCAAGGATAGCCTTAATCAGCTCATCCTGGCCATAGGGCAGCTTCATATCCTTCCTGTCACTACCCTCCACATCATAATCATGATTTAGGCCACCGATAAAGATAACCTCGTCACATTCCTCAGCGAGAGAGACCGCTTCTCGGAACAGCTTCTCCCTCTCCTTGGCTGCATCCTCCTGAATCCGCCTCCACTTCTCTTCGTTCGCACGTTTTTCCTCCTCAGAAAGCTTCTCCAGACTTTGTTGCTGCCAGTTCAGCTTCTTCTCCTGTTTCTTCGGAATGTCATAGCCCAAAGCGAATTTAACCTCAGTATTGCCGCCAAGCTTCAGCTTAAGGCCCAATAACGGAGATATCTCATAGAGTGCCTTGATCTCAGCGCTGCCGCCGCCAACGGAATGCAGCTGTACCGCATTCTGGCCGATCACTGCCAGCTTCTTCAACCCGTTACGGTTCATCGGCAGTCTTCCCTCCTCATTCTTCAGCAGAATGATGGATTCTCTGGCGGTTTTTAATGTGGCCTCTCGATGTTCGGGAGCATTATAGGTTCCGGTTTTTCTGTTACATTTCTCTTCTCCAAGCATATTCAGTCTGAGCATCAGTCTAAGAATATTCCTGATCTTTCTGTCTATGAGCTCTTCCCCTATTTCACCCTTACGGACTGCTTCAAGCAGAGGATTCGCCATATAATAATGATCAAAATCCGGACCTACGGACATCTCAATATCCAGTTCGGATTCTGCGGCCGCCTTCGTATCATGGATGCCACCCCAGTCAGAGATAACAGCTCCGTCATAGCCCCATTCCTCCCTGAGAATGGTATTCAGCAGATATTTGCTCTGGGAACAGTGCTCCCCAAATAACATGTTATAGGCTCCCATCAGCGAATGGCTTTCACCCCTATCAATCGCCGCTTTAAAGCCTGGGAAATAGATCTCTCTAAGGGCCCTCTCCTCCATCTCGGTATCCACCCAGAGACGCTCTGTTTCCTGATTATTGGCTGCAAAATGCTTCACACAGGCAGCCACATCATTTTCCTGGATGCCTTTAATCATCGGAACCACCAGTTCCTCAATCAGTTTCGGATCCTCGCTCATGTACTCAAAATTTCTGCCGCAGAGTGGACTTCTCTTAATATTAATGCCAGGAGCCAAAATGACATCTTTTCCCCTTCCCCTGGCCTCTGCACCCAGCACCTTACCGGTCTCATAGGCAAGCTCCCGGTTCCAGGTTGATGCCAGGGCGCTGTTACTGGGGAGATAAGAAACCTTATCCTCCGATTGATAGATATTGATCCAGTCCTTATGGGCAAATTCCTTTCTTACTCCCATCGGACCATCGGACATAACAAGCGGCGGGATCTCAAGTCTCTCTATCGCCGCGGTCTGAAATATCCCTTCCCCATGGATCATTGCGATTTTCTCTTCCAGTGTCAGCTCCGCCAACAGCTGCTCTATTCTTCCCTCATCAACTTTTTTCATCTGATACACCTCATATTTAGTATATTTTGATTAACCGTATTACAGTCTAAATTACTCAAGCCGACAAATAATCCTGCCACTTCCCAAAGGTATGATTACGGTATCCCTACCTCTCACCTCAAAGCTGGCATTCTCCATGGCAGTCACACCGGTTACGTTCACCAGTACAACCGTATAGGGCTGCTCTGAATCCACATTGATCATTATGGTTCCGGCTGTTCTGATCACCTCAGCCCTGACCTTAAGCCTTGCAGCACTATCATAGACCATTGTCTTAGCCGGCACTTCCTCCTTCAACTCATAAGCCTTCAGTATCACATGATCAGCATAATCATATACCGGATCTGAATCAGAAGCACCTTCTGCGATCAGGCTGTTCTCCTTCACCAGCAGCGGTATACTGGTATAGCCATGCTGCTCCGAGATCCATCTGCCGCCGGTTTTCACTTCTCCTGTGAAATATTCCGTCCACCTTCCTTCCGGCAGATAGTATTGTACTGTTCCGCTTTCCTCAAAGATAGGAGCCACCAGTAAGGCTTCACCCAGCATGTATTGCCTGTCCAAATAGGAGCAGGAGTAATCCTTGGTGAATTCAAGAACCATACTCCGCATGACCGGAATTCCTGTCTGAGAATTCTCTATAGCGAGGCGATAGAGATATGGCATCAGGGAAGCCTTCAACCTGGTAAAGCAACGTAACACCTCTACTGCTTCTTCATCATATGCCCAGGGAACCCGGTAGGAGGAGCTTCCGTGAAGTCGGGAATGGGTTGATAGCAACCCAAAGGCTGCCCAGCGCTTATAGACATCGGCTGTAGAAGTATTCTCAAAACCTCCGATGTCATGGCTCCAATAACCGAAACCGGACATGGTCAGGGACAGACCGCCCCGCAGGCTTTCTGCCATGGATTCATAGTTGGACCAACAATCTCCGCCCCAATGAACCGGGAATCTCTGTCCTCCTACAGTAGCACTTCTGGCAAAAACGACCGCCTCCCCTTTGCCCCGTTTCCGTTCCAGCAGCTCAAACACAGTCTTGTTATAAAGATACGCATAGTAATTATGCATCTTCACCGGGTCAGCACCGTTATGATAAATAACATCTGTCGGGATTCTCTCGCCGAAATCCGTCTTAAAGCAATCCACTCCCATATCCAGCAAGGCTTCCAGTTTAGAGGAAAACCATTCACAGGCCTTCGGATTCGTAAAATCCACGATTCCCATTCCGGATTGCCACATATCCCATTGCCATACATCACCGTTCGGCCTTTTTAACAGGTAACCTTTCTCCATGCCCTCCCGGAACAGCTCTGATTCCTGAGCAATATAGCTGTTAATCCAGACACAGATCTTAAGTCCCTTCCTCTTTAATCTGCTCAACATTCCCGCAGGATCAGGAAACACTCTGGAATCCCATAGTAAATCCGACCAGTGAAACTCCTTCATCCAGAAGCAATCAAAATGAAATACCTTTAAGGGAATTCCCCGTGAAAGCATCCCATCCACGAAGCTATTCACTGTTGCTTCATCATAGCTGGTTGTAAAGGAGGTGGACAACCATAATCCAAAGGTCCAGGCCGGGGGTAAAGCAGGCTTTCCTGTCAGGTCCGTATACCGCATCAGGGCTTCCTTCATGGAGGGTCCACTGATCAGATAATAATCAAGGCTCTCTCCGGGAACGCTGAATTGCACCTTCTTCACCAGCTCCGAACCAACCTCGAAGGATACCCGTTCAGGATGGTTTACAAAAACTCCATATCCTCTGTTAGACAGATAAAACGGAATATTCTTATAGGCCAGCTCAGTGGAGGTGCCGCCGTCCTCATTCCACATATCAATCGCCTGACCGTTTTTCACAAACGGTGTGAAGCGTTCTCCCAGTCCGTAAATCAGCTCTCCTACCGACAGGGAGAGTCTCTCCCGAAGATAAGTATCTTTATCGTTACCGCCATCATAAGCCAGACCTCTCCAGTCCGTCTTAACATAAGCCAGGTCACGGAAGCTTGACTCTGTTAGCTTCTCCTCACCTCGGAAGAATGTCATCCTCCAATTATTCTTATCTATTTCCAGCCGCAGACTACCACTTTGGATGGTAAGCAGCTCCTTATGAACAAATACCTTCAGGAAGTGATTGTCTGCTGCATCGGTCTTTGATAGCGGGAAATTACCTGCTTCCTCCGATACTACCCGGAGTGGAAGATAATCCTCTTCGCGGATCGTCAGCTCAAATTCCGGCCCAGTCTTTCGTACGCCCAGATAATGATCGGTCCGGATACGGAGGACCTCCGGCATGGGTGCTGAGATCCGAACTGTAAGTGTGACTCCTCCCAATGTATCTCCTCTGTGATTGATCCGGTGGGTCGGAGCACAAAGCGTAACCTCCTGCTTGTCAACCCTATAATCATAAACCTGTATGGGGGAGAAGGTCTCTACTCCTTCCCTGTTCATCCAATGGCCATTCGTAAACTTCATAATTTCACCTTCCTTCACTGTATCAAAAGGAAACATCATATACTTATTTCTCTAATTATAGCAAAACGCAGATAAAATAAAAATGTACTATTCTTTCTCTTATATGGTTTTTCTTAATGCATCGATTTATATCAACCCATAAATTTTCTTAATTAATCTACCATTCACCGGTAGAAAGATGCCTGCCACGGGTCCGACCAGAAAGGCACAGATCAGTGTACCTATTCCGAAGACTCCCCCAAGCAGATAACCGCAACACACAAAGGTGATATCCACGAGGATACGGATGATACTGAATTTCTTTCTGATTTTATCACTAATCACAATAGCAATCAGATCATTCGGTCCTGTCCCGGCTTCTGACTTAATTACAATCGTCATACCATAGGCAAGAATGATACATCCTGCAACTGATATCCCGACCCGGAGTGCCAACGGAGAAGAGGCCTGGATGAAATTCCCCAAAAGGTATGTAAAGAAGTCAATGATAGGACCGCCAAACACCATGCAGAGCACTGTGCCTAGCTTAATATAGCTTTTATCAGTAAGCAGCAGGAACAGGATTACCAAAAAACTAATCATAATATGGGTATAGCCATGGGTTAAGGAGGGAAGCCCAAAGCTTCTCTGTAGTGTTCGGAATACTCCCTGTACAAACACATTATAGGGATCCGAGCCCAGGTTGGATAGCAGGAACAGGGTAACCCCCAGGTGGGCAATAGCTAAACCGGTTAACAGTACTAGTATTTTAGTGAGCTCTTTTTTGATATTAAATTTCTGTTTCATCGTACTTCCCCTTTTCTACCTCTGATATTAATATGGTATCATTCCTGTCCATAAGTGTCAAAATATATTATACTGTGCCAATTTCTACGATAGCAGATTTTTCTTGCGTAGGATCGAATTGTAATATATGATATTTTTA
>JAEZHX010000272.1 GCA_023436765.1 Bacillota bacterium | reverse complement strand
GCAACCGTTCTTCCAGATAATCTAGTAGGGCTTCCCTAACCTCATCACCGAAGTATACAATTACCTCATAACCGCCCTTACGACGGATCTTAATCCCGTTATTGTCAAAATCCACATCATTGATATCAAGTCCGACACATTCACTGACACGGATACCGGTACCGAGCAGGAGAGTCATCAGAGCCAGGTCACGGACCTTTGTCTTCTCATGATATTTCTGCTGGGTCTTTGTCAGATTCTCGGCTTTTTCTACCTCATCCAGGAGCTTTGCTACCTCATCAATCTCCAGCCGGATGATTTCCTTCTGATGGAGCTTCGGAACGCTGACGAAGGAAGCAGGGTTCGTAGTGATCATTTCCTTCTTATAATAATAGTTATAGAAGCTGCGCAGGGATACCAGCTTACGCTTCTTACCGTTCTCCGTATTAATTCTTTCAATCTCGTCGGTCTTATAATAGGTCAGGTAATCAAGATATTCTTCAATATCGACAGGCTTGATCTGATCCAGAATATCTATCTTCCAGTCAGTGATCGGGATATTCTTAAGAGAGGGATTATTGGCTGCCAGAAAGTCAAAAAACACCCTAAGATCATAAGCGTAAGCAATTCTTGTCCGTGAAGAGGAGGTGGGTTCGATTCCACGAAAAAAATATTTGCTGAAGCCAGGTAATTCTGCCTGGAGAGCACGTAATCTCTCAGCATTATCGATATTCACCTGATCATGGTAATTTCTTTCTGCCATATATCCACACATACCTTTCTCTCTGTTATGACTGGGTTATAGTTATTTCATCGATAAGCTATTCAATAAATTGATGACAGCTTTCAGCTTGAACAGCTTTTTAATTACTCGTACTCTTTAGACGGCTTCTCCCAGCCGATATTTCCGGTCTGGATTGCGTTAAACAACCGTTCCCTTAATCCTGGACTTTCTTTCCCGAGGGTCTTAATCAGCTGTTTCACATATTCCCGTTTCGTATAGCCATCCACAGGGCATGGGTTCTCGACAACAGGAAGCTGATAAGCGTTGCGGAAACCTTTGATGTCCTGCTCGTCCACATAGATCAATGGGCGAATCAGAGTTATTTCTGATCGATCCAGGTACGTAACGGGAGAGAAGCAGCCGAATCTGCCCTCGTAAATCAAGGACATTAGCATGGTTTCTATGACATCATCAAAATGGTGGGCATAGGCTTCCTTATTACAGCCCAGCTCCTTTGCTTTATTATTGAAGGCGCCTTTACGCAGCTTGGCACATAGGGAGCAGGGGTTGTTTTCCTTCCTGTAATCGAAGAGGATCTCTGCAATTTGTGTTTCTACAACTGTATACTGCACCCCCAGCTCGTCACATAGCCTTGCCACATCGGTAAAATCCAATTCCGGATAACCCATATTGACAGTTATGCCAACAACATCAAACTTCTTAGGATAGAAACGCCTTAAATTAGCCAAGGCATAAAGCAGTGTAAGACTGTCCTTACCACCGGAGATACCGATAGCGATCTTGTCCCCTTCTTCAATCATCTGATAATCATCAATGGCCCGTCTGGTATATCCAAGTAAATGCTGCAGCTTCATATGTATAACACCTTTCTCGGTAGGTTCAACTGAATAGCGGAGGAGTAAGCAAACTAGTATATCCCAACGGAGCCTTCGTATATTATAACATGAGCGTGTTCATAATCTCTTGCTCCGTTTGCTATGTTGTATTATATCATAAAATTCTTACAAATGAAATCATTGGATGAAAATTATTGTTTTCATCATTGAAAATTCATTCTAGAGAGCTAGTATGAATTGTAAGATTTCTGTAACAACTTTAATCAAGCGCAAAGACTCCAACCCCTATATACTCGACAAATGTAGAAAATAGGCGGAGAATTACACTGTATGTATTCTACTGCTGTAACATGCTGAATTTAGCTTGTCACATAGGGTTTTAATGAGTGTAATATAGTAATAATTGCCCGTTTTAAATCATTTAGGAATAAAAAATTTGATTTTTTATGTAATATTTCTATGATGACACATTTTTAACACCATTTAACATTACTGTAATAATTATAGTAACTTTACAGATTAACCCGACATGAGATGCGATAGGGAGATGACATTACATGAGAATAGTATTGCATAAGCTACTAAAGAAGCTTTGGGAATCCACACACAGAAGTTCAGTGTTAAGCCAACACATGATACTTGGTTTATGCTGCATGCTGATTGCTGCCTTCCTGGTACTATGCCTACCTGCAGGGGAGACGCTGGCGGCTTCTGGCCTGAAGATCTATGATTACTCGACTAAAAAGCAGACCACCTATCAGGATGCACAAGTGAAGGTTACTTTTAATGGTAAGAAGATCAGTAAGGACAGCACGCCCGGCATCCTAGTGAATGGAATTGCCCTGGTATCTTATAAAGATATTTTTGCAAATTCAACAATCAACGCTGCTTGCAGCTATAATAAAGCCAAGGGTACAGTAACGATCTCCAAATACGGAACCACCATTGTTATGAAGCTTGGAAGCCTGAAAGGGACCGTGAACGGCAAAGCAGTCACCTTACCGGTGGCTCCGGTTAAGATCAAATACATAGCAGACAATGTAACGAAGATCCTGGTACCCTCCAGATTCGTATGCCAGAATCTTGGACTCGAATATACCTGGAATAGCAAGCAAAGTACGGTGGCAATCACAAAAGAGGACGAAGATTCCAAAGCAACGATTAACTCTCTGTCCTTATCCTATGATAACGGCAGTAAATTCAGTTATACCGGTGCTCAAGGGGCAGTCATGATTGATGGGGAATATATCAGCCTTGGCAATATGCCCAGCATTATCAATAGCAATACAGCCATGCTCCGTGCCAAGAGGGTATTCGCGGATTCACTGATCGATGCTGATTACTCCTATGACGAAAAAAGCAAAACACTGACCTTGGCAACGAACGGCAGAGTACTTGTCATGACCATAGGAAGTACCACTGCCTACCTGAATGGGACTAAGATTAATTTAGACCGGGCGCCTATGATTGTATATAATCATGATGTAAAGACCTCCTATGTTATGGTTCCGGGAAATAACACTGCCAGCAGCTTAGGTCTGACTTATACCTGGAATAATTCGAAGCTTACCTCAGTTATTACCACGAATCAGAACAGCGCGAACCCTGAGCAACCGGGTAACAGCGGGAATACTGCTCCTGAGCTTGGGGATTCCGGAATGACTGCGACAGGCTTAATCCTAAATGAATGGAAGGCAGATGCAGCCAGCAAAAGCACCGGAATGCATGTACTGAACGGAGAAATGGATGCGATCAAAGAGAATGGTCAGATTTACCTGGTTGCCCGTGATTATACAAAGAATAAAAGTAATGTGGAATCCTATATGATTCTTTCCGATACCCCTTTTGAGAAGGTAACAACCACACGCATCGGACAGCAATTAAAAGTAACTGCCCAGAATAAGAAATGCATGGATTATGTGTATCAGATCTATGGCACCAGCGGTAATTTCGTAAATACGATTATGACTGCGTACCGTCAGACGGATACACAATCAGTGATTGACTTCAACATGCTTCCTGAGAATTTTTCCTATGATATTTCTCTTTCAGAGGATAAGTTGACTTTATACGTTACCTTCACCATCAACAGTATCACCGGAATTACGATAGGTACCAATGAACAGGGTGACTATCTGACTCTGTCGGGAGTTGATCCGCTGAAGGTGATCGTAACGGAACAAAGCGGAATGCTTGCCTTGGATATTCCCTATACGGTCAGTGAGATCGGAGATCTGAATACAGCAATAACCGGAGCTAAGTACTTAAATCTGATGTATAAGACACAGTTCCAGCAGAAAACCCAGATATTACTGGGAAAAGCTTCCGGAGCGAAATATGTGTATACAAAGGAAGGAAACCGATTCACAATTCTGCTTTACGGAGCAGAATTACAACCGCCGGTTACAGAGCAGCCTGACGGAGGGAACTCCACCGTACCGTTACCACAACCGGACGAAGCTACGGCTATTATAGATAAGAGTAAATATGAAATTATCATCCCGAAGGCTCTCGGGATAACAAAGGCTCAGATTACTGATTTTGATGATTATTTTAATAACCGGTTCTCCATTAAGCTTCCCGGAGACCAAACCGGCTTCCTATCCCAGAACCCGTTAACCGTTAATTCATTGGCGATTAAGGATATCTCGGTATTCTTAAACAATAACAATGAAACGGAGATACGGATTACGACCAACATGCTACAGGGTTATGAGTATGTAACGGATGAGAATAACATCTACATCAATATCGGTAATCCCAGAGAAATCTATCCGAATATCGTGGTGTTGGATCCCGGACATGGCGGACCTGCCAATGGAGCACATTATTTTGGAATGGACGAAAAGTACTTTAATCTTAAAATTCTTTATGAAATGGGAGCGAAGTATTTCAATTCCGATCCCTCCAGACTTAAGGTATATTACACCAGGGAGACGGATGTGGATATGACACTGGCGAATCGTGCCGGATATGCTTCGAAAATGGGTGCTGATCTGTTTGTAAGCCTTCATATGAATGCCTCTACGGCATCCGGAGCTTATGGAACAGAGGTGTATTATTCGAACAATAACAATTCGCCGAACGCTGCAGGGCTTACAAGCAAGAAAATGGCGGAAATATTCGTTAATAAGCTGACGGAAGGTCTCGGAACCTCTAATAGAGGAGCCAAAGCAGAAAAATATACGGTAGTACATAAGAATACGGTTCCTGCAGTATTAATTGAGCTCGGCTTCTTATCCAATAAGAATGATTTTGCCAAAATATCGGATCCGACGTTCCAGGATAATACAGCAAGATTGATCTATCAAACCCTGCTACAGATATTTGAACAATATCCGACGGGAAGATAACGAAGTAGAAGTGCACTACTTGACATGCGAATTGAATGAATATAATATGGGATAGGAAGCAAGCGGATTCGTATGTTAGGCTAGGCTTCCGATACAAATGTATTAGGAGGATGGGACGATGGATAAGTATAACGAATTAGCTTTGATTTTTAAGGCCTTATCTGATCCAAATCGGCTTATGATTCTGGAATACCTCAAGGAGGGTGAAAGGTGCGCTTGTGTCATCTTAGAACAGCTTCAAATTACGCAGTCTACCCTGTCTTACCATATGAAGCTGCTGACAGACAGTAATATAGTCAACGCAAGGAAAGAGGGGAAGTGGATGCATTATTCCCTGAACAGGGAGAGAATTGGTGAATTAAATCAATATGTCAGTGATTTATATCCTGAAACTTCATTCATCCATTCGCTTGATCAGAATTGCAAACCCTGACACCTCTATCTTAAAATTTCCTTTGGAACGTATACATCTTATAGAATAAATTGGAACAACGAAACATTTTTAAAATTTAACGAAAAGATCTTCCCGCAGAGTGCAACGGAGGATCTTTTTTTAATGCTGTGAAACATCTTGCCGGTTTATCCTGCTTACCTCAGTGTGATTACAAATGCGAATAATGCAATAAGCCGACATCAGAGAATTTAGCGAGTAGTTATTTCCGGTTATATATTTTACTTCGCTTCATATATTATGATATGGACATATTGACATATATCAATCTATTGAATATAATTCCAATAGATTGATAAATATCGATTTACCAGGAACCATCGATAAATAAAAAAAGGGATGATAAATCATGCAGAGCATATGGGATTTCATACAAAAGCAGCTCTTGGGAATGAAGTGGCTGAATGATTTGATTGGCAAGGGCTTGGAACTGACCGGGGTTGATCTGAGTACAAGGTTGGGAGGAAGCCTGCAGTTTTTCCTGTATGACACAATTAAGATACTGATTTTACTGTCCGTACTGATTTATGGAATTTCTTATATCCAAAGCTTTTTTCCGCCCGAGAGGACGAAGAGGATTTTGGGACGTTTTCACGGAGTGAAGGCTAATATTTTAAGTGCTCTTTTAGGAACCGTGACTCCATTTTGCAGCTGCTCCTCCATTCCTCTGTTTATCGGCTTTACGAATGCAGGTCTGCCCCTTGGAGTTACCTTCTCCTTTTTGATTTCCTCACCTTTGGTGGATTTGGGAGCGCTTGTATTACTAACGGGAGCCTTTGGACTTAAGATTGCCGTTGCTTATGTCGTTGTCGGGCTGATCCTGGCTGTTATCGGCGGAACACTGATTGAAAAGCTGAGGCTGGAGGCTTATGTAGAGAAATTCCAGAGTAAGAACGGAGCTGTAACATTAGATGTACCTGACCTGACGGTGAAAGAGCGGATGTCCTATGCCTCCGATCAGGTGAAGGCAACAGTGAGAAAGGTATTCTTCTATATCCTGATTGGCGTCGGTATCGGAGCCTTGATTCATAATTGGATCCCGGAGGAATTCATCCGGGGGGCAATCGGCAGGAATAATCCCTTCTCCGTACTGATTGCTACAGCGATCGGTGTACCGATGTATGCGGATATCTTCGGAACCATACCGATTGCAGAGGCCTTGTTTGACAAAGGGGTCGGGGTTGGAACGATTCTATCCTTTATGATGGGGGTTACTGCGCTCAGCCTTCCTTCACTGATTATGCTGAAGAGGGTAGTGAAGCTGAAACTGCTAGGCATATTCTTCAGTATCGTAGTTGTCGGAATCATTGTTATTGGATATTTGTTTAATTTATTCCATTCATTCTGGATATAAGAAAGGAAGGATCTACGTTATGGGATTATTTAAGAAATCAAAACAGGAGGAACCGGTGATTCGGTCCGCACACCAGGATGCAGCGAAGAAGGAATGCTGCTGCAAACATACGGAGAAAAGCAGGTCGGAGCAGACTCAGAGCGCAGAAGAGTTTTCAACAGACGAACCGTCAGCAGTATGTCAGGATGGATGCTGTTGCTGCTGCTCGGGGGATTGTATTGAAAGCAAGGAGAGTGTTATTTCAGGTACTGGAGACTCGGGCATTACCATCAAAATACTAGGTTCCGGCTGTAAAAATTGCATCATGCTTTATGAGAATGTACATACCGCATTGAAGGAACTGGGGTTGCAGGCAGAAGTAGTGAAGGTGACTGACTTAGCAGAAATCACTGGGTATGGTGTTATGTCCACCCCTGCCATGGTAATCAATGAAAAAGTAGTATCCTATGGGAAGGTTTTAAAGCCTGCAGAAGTAAAAAAGCTGCTGGAGAGAGATAGATAGGCTACTATTTGTGATAACCGGAATTCATTTCGGATCATACAGAACTTAACAGGTGGAGGTAAAATGGTAGATTTATTTAAAGCCCTATCCGATGGTACCCGCTTAAGGATGTTGTCTCTGGTGATGGAGAGGGAGATGTGTGTCTGTGAAATCGAAGCCTGCCTTGAGATTAGCCAGACCAATGCTTCGAGACATCTAATGCTTCTTAGAAAATGCGGTATCTTAGAATACAGGAAGAAGGCACAGTGGGCATACTACAGTATTAGTCAAAGGTTTGTCATCGAGAATAAGGAGCTATATGTATATCTTCAGAGAAAATTGCGTGAGCTGCCCACATATGTGAAGGATTGTGAGAAGATAGCAAATTGTTGTCATAATGAATTATGTTTACAGCCTAGAAGACCAAAAAAAGGAGATAGAAATGAAGAAGAATAATAACGGAATTGGTTTTTTCGCTAAATATCTTACGATATGGGTAGCCATCTGTATGGTGGCTGGAGTATTAATCAGTAAGTACCTGCCTGGTATCCCGGAATTCTTCGATCGGTTTGAATATGCAAATGTATCCATACCGACTGCGGTTTTGATCTGGGTTATGATTTATCCGATGATGATGAAGGTGGATTTTCAGAGCATTAAAAATATCAAAAAAAATCCCAAGGGTCTATATGTCACCTGGATTACCAATTGGTTGATTAAACCCTTTACGATGTACGGTCTGGCCGCATTCTTTTTCTATGTGGTATTCAAAGGATGGATCACTCCTGAATTAGGGAAGGAATATCTGGCAGGTGCAGTACTATTAGGGGCTGCTCCTTGTACTGCGATGGTATTCGTTTGGAGTCAGCTGACGAAGGGTAATCCTGCCTATACCGTAGTTCAGGTGGCAACAAATGATCTGATTATTCTGGTTGCCTTTATTCCGATCGTGAAGTTTCTGCTGGGTGTAAGCGATATTTCTGTCCCTTGGGATACTTTAGCTTTATCTGTGGTACTGTTCGTTGTCATTCCACTTACAGCCGGAATTCTTACGAGGGTAATTCTGTTGAGGAAGAAGGGGGAGGAATACTTCAATCAGTCCTTTCTGCCGAAATTTGATCATGTGACTACGGTTGGGTTATTATTAATGCTGGTGCTGCTGTTTTCCTTCCAGGGTAAGGTAATCCTTACGAATCCACTTCATATCCTATTGATTGCAGTCCCTTTGATCATTCAGACCTTCCTGATCTTCTTTATCGCGTATCTGGCTTCCAGAATATTAAAGCTGCCATATCAAATTGCAGCACCGGCCGGTATGATCGGTGCATCGAATTTCTTTGAACTGGCAGTAGCAGTGGCAATCGCTTTGTTCGGTATGGAATCACCTGCAGCACTGGCAACTACCGTGGGAGTACTCACTGAGGTTCCAGTCATGCTGATTCTGGTGAAAATAGCGAATAACACGATTCATTGGTTTCCTAAACAATCTTGACCGGGGTTCCGATCGGAACCAGGTTGTACAGCTCGGTCACCGCATCATTCTGCATACGGATGCAGCCGTGGGAGACACTTTTCCCGATGGAGGCCGGATTATTCGTGCCATGGATTCCGATCCCGGGAGAATTCAAACCCATCCAACGGACACCATACGGTCCACCGGGATTCAATTGCTTATTCATGATCCGGAAATTACCCTTTGGGGTAGGGGTCGAGGGCTTTCCGACTGCTACCGGATATACCTGATAGACCTTACCGTCCAGAAAAAGAGTCAGGGTATGCTGCTTTGTATTAATCGTGATAGAATAGGAGACTTTTACATACCTGCCGGTCCCCATGGAATTATTTGAACTGTAACTCTTATTATTCATAATTATCACCGCAAAGTTCATATGTATTATTATATTTTAAGCAGAATCGTTTGTTATCTTATCCTAGCAAATTACGGTACAGATCAGAAAAAGTGAGCCAATGATGAAGGACATCTGATATAGAGAAATGCTTTAAATTAATATAGGATTAACAAGACATATGATAGGAAAGGAACTAAGGTCATGAACGGAAATGACGAAACGTACACAAACAAAATGAAGGTGGCCTTTATCTGCGTCCATAACTCCTGCCGGAGCCAGATAGCAGAGGCATTGGGAAAGCTGCTTGCCGGAGATGTATTTGAAAGCTATTCTGCCGGAACAAATTTAAAGGATCATATCAATCCGGATGCAGTTCGGCTGATCAAAGAGCTCTATGGGATCGATATGGAAGAGACGCAATATAATAAGCTGATAGAAGAGATACCGGTGCCGGATATAGTGATTACGATGGGCTGTAATGTCAATTGCCCCGTATTACCCTGTAAGCTCCATGAGGACTGGGGTCTGGAGGATCCCTCGGGCAAAGGTGATGAGGAGTTCAAGAAGATCATTCAGATGATAGAAGCCAATATCATTAAGCTAAAGGAGCGCTTAACTAATCGGTGAAGTAGCAAGAAAATTTCCAGAAAACAACTTGGTTTGGAAATAGTGTGGTCTAGAATAAATAAAAAACGAATGATAAATACCGGGATGGTGCTTAATACCTATCCGGTATTTTTTTACCTACCCCGAAAAAACTTGCCAGACTTGCGAAATATTTAATGTGACTTGATAAACCTACAAAAAGAAAGGAGATTTATTGTGAAAAAACTTATTTGTTTCATTATCACAGCAGCACTATTAGTAACCCCAGTATCAGCAGCTTATGCAAAGCCTGGGAAGGATCACAAAGACAAGGATAATAAATACCAATGGTCTCAGTACATCAAACCGAAAAAGCATGAATTTAAAATGGGAGGGAAGCAGGTATTTCATTATAAGAACTATAAGCTTCCCCATGCTCCGATTACCAAAGGTATGGGTGCTACAGTAAATTATGATCAGAAGAAAGCGGTATTGACCGTAACCAAAGGTACGACTACAATCGTGATTGATTTTATGAATAAATTAGTCACAGTAAATGGCGTTGCAGATACAAATTCAGGAATATTTAATGTGAAGAACAATAAGAAGACCATCGTTCTGATCCAGTATATCGCCAAGAAATTAGGTATTTTTGTGGATGTGGATGATGACGATATCATTGTAGAGACTCCGGGGCTTGATGCTCCTCTGAATGTGACTGTAACACCGGTAGGTACAGTGGTTGTTGCGAATACTTTGAATACGACAACAACCCATATGATTGCAGCTGCAAATATTAAGGCAGGCCAGGCTACCGGCGGTAAGGCTGAATTATATGTCGGAGCAAAATTAGTTGCTATCGACGCTAACATAGCTGCAACTGATACTACTGTTAACTTTTCAACCTCTGACCAAACTCCGACCAATGAGGAGCTGAAGGCTATCGTTCCTTCCGGTGGTGCTGTTACGGTTAAGCTTTATAACGCAGCAGGCCAATCTGCGGTAAGCAAAACAGGAAATCCCACCTTGAAGGTTGACTATACTGCACCTGTGCTTACCTCGATCACCTCTGCCATCTATTCAGTATCCGGCAGCAGTATCTACGTGAATGTCACCGGAGCAGGGGCAGTGAATGATACAGTTGATGTAACAAAATTTGTATTCCAAAATGCAGGCGGTACCTCCTACCAGCTTACAAATGCAGCAGGAACGGGTTCTACCGGTGTAGTAACTTCTGAGAATCTGCTTGTTATAACCTTAGGATCCGTGGATAAGCAAATATTAAGCGGTTTGAGCAGCACAGCATTAACGATGTATGTCGCTCCCGGTACACTACTTAAGGATACAGCGGGAAATACCTTTGGAGGCTTTACTACATTCCTGTCCATGCCGGTCACAGTTTTTCAGTAAGAAGTAAGTGATTGAACGTATGCTATACGGCGCTCTCTGAACGTGATTGAAGTGATAAACAATCAGGTTAAGAGAGTGCCGTTCTTTTTATCCCAAACAATTTTCTTTGGTTTCACCTATTTATTAAACTTATAATACTGTTTTGGTGACAGATGGAATTCCTTCTTAAAAGCCCTGACAAAGTTGGAATAGTCTCCGAAGCCGCAGAGAGAGCAGACCTCCCCTGCCTGTATCCCGTTTTTGATCAGGTCCGAAGCCTTCATGATCCTTTTTTTCTGGATATAACCATAAAGTGTATAGCCGGTTTCCTGTTTGAACAGATGCATCAGGTAATATTTGTTCAGGTAGAACTCCTTAGCCAGCTGTTCAATAGATAACTCCTGATCAAGATTTCCGTTGATATGGTTCAGGACCTGCTCGACTCTTGGATCATAAGTGATATCCTCCAGCTTTTTGTCAGTCTCCATCTCAAGAAATAGACGGTTTATCTTTACCATCAGCTGGATGAAGAGTGCATTTTTTAATATTTCGCTTCCGAATGCAGTATCCTTCACGGACTCCTCCAGCTCCGTCAGATTCTGTCTGAGGGATAGGATATCCATCTTATTCGTTCGGATGAGGTTAAGCTTCCTCTCCGCAGCCAGGGAAAAGCAGTTTAGCAGACTGCAATTGTTCTTATTATGTTCTTCAAGATAAATGGGATTTAACCATAATACAATTCTTTCATAGGAGAGGTCGGGGCTGATGATAGGCATATGGATATCGTTTTTTCCCACCAGCAGGATATCCCAAGGCTTCAGCTTATAGGACTTTCCTTCAATGAGATAAGTAACATCTCCCGACAGAAAGATAATTATTTTATTAAAATCGTGATAATGGAATTCGAACTCGTTCTTCTTTTGATCCTTCAGCTTAAAAAAATGAAAATCTTCGTTCAGATAGCCCCTCTTTAAATTCTCTTTTTGTTGTTCCAATCCCTCCATAATACCCCTCCTACAGTGCTATCGTACTCCATAATTCTTAATTTCCTTCGATGCAGATTTGTAAAAATCTAATTTCAATTAGATAGAATCCGTTTATGGTCCCCTCTCATTTCAGTATAATCCATAATCGCACGATGTGCAATAAATATAGCATATAATACAATATTTATTGTAATTGTATGGCGTATAATGGTATCAGAAGCGGGGAAACCATGACTGCAGGAAGTAAAGTGCAGCGGGTAATAGTATTCAACAGGCAGGTGGGTACCCAAAAATTCGATTAAGGGAGGAGCATTCATTTATGAAGAATTTTCTTAAGAATTATAAATCATCACTGATTTTGTTATTTGCCATACTAGCCGGTGGAATCCTCGGAGCAATTTTAGGTCCTGATGCAGCTAAGCTGGAACCCTTCGGCCAGATCTTTCTGAATTTGATGTTCGTTATTATTGTTCCGTTGGTATTTTTCAGTGTGTCTTCCTCAATAGCCAACATGGGGGGAATGAAACGTCTCGGAAAAATCATGAGAAATGTCGTAATTACCTTTGTCATCACTGCAGTGATTGCGGGTATTCTGTCCATCGCCGGCGCCTTACTGTTCCAGCCGACAAAGGGTCTCGATACGAAGGAAATAGAATCCATACTGTCCCTCTCAGACGAAGAAGCAGCTGACACTGAAGTGCTTACAGTACCTCAGCAGCTGGTGAAGACCATAACAGTCAATGATTTCTATGGCCTGTTCTCCAGAAGCAATATGCTGCAGCTCATCGTATTTTCAGTACTCTTTGGTATCGCAACCGCGCTGGTCGGGGAGAAGGCTTCGACTATGAAATCGCTTCTGAGTGCAGGCTCCGAAGTTTTGATGAAGATGATCCATATCATTATGTATTATGCGCCGATTGGCTTAGGCTGTTACTTTGCTTCTATCGTCGGACAGTTAGGACCCCAAATTCTTGCGGGCTATCTCAGAGCCTTCCTGCTATACCTCGGTTTATCCGTCATTTACTACTTCGGCTTCTACAGCCTCTACGCAGTGACTGCAGGAGGCAAAGCGGGCTTTAAGGCCTTCTGGAGGCATATCATTGCTCCTTCGGTTACAGCCTTAGCTACCTGCTCCAGTGCGGCATCCATTCCGGTGAACCTGGAAGCCACGAAGAAAATCGGAGTTCCGAAGGATATCGCAGATACAGTCATTCCCCTTGGAACGAACACACATAAGGACGGCTCTGTGATCGGTGGTGTCCTAAAGATTGTTTTCCTGTTCGGACTGTTTGGGAAGGAAATGACCAGTATATCGACCCTGTTATCCATCCTGGCAGTAGGCTTTCTCGTAGGAGCAGTGATGGGAGCCATCCCCGGAGGCGGAATGATTGGGGAACTTCTGATCTTAAGTGTCTATGGCTTCTCGGCTGAGCTACTTCCGATTATCGCAGTCATCAGCACAATTATCGATGCTCCCGCTACAGTGTTGAACGCAACCGGTAACACAGCAAGTGCGATGCTGATCACCCGGTTTACTGATGGGAAAAAGTGGCTGAAGCAGAGTGCAGAGCTGTAATCGTACTGTTCTTGCATTCTGAGCAGGACAGCGTTACCTTATGATAGAGCATAAATGATAGGAGTTTAAGGATGGTTAATACGATGGAATTATTGGATGTTTATTACGCCTATGGCAATAAAACCGGAAAGATTATTGAGAAAGGAACCATGCTCGAGCCTGGAGAGTATTTTCTGTCAGTACATGTATATATCTATAACTCCAAGGGAGAATTCCTGCTGCAGAAGCGTTCCATGAAGCTGAAGAATCATGCCGGGATGTGGGAGATGACCAGCGGCTGTGTCACCAGCGGGGAAGACAGTCTGGAGGCAGCCTTGAGAGAGGTTTATGAAGAGCTGGGGATCTATCTCGATGCTGACCAGATGAAATACATGGGATGCTTCCGAAGAAAATGGAACCTAGTTGATATCTGGTTCGCAAAATCCGATTGCACACCCGAAGATTATCGGTTCAACGACGGAGAAGTGGAAGAGATCAGACTGGTACCGGCAGATGAAATGATCAAGGAGGTCTGGAATTTTGTCGGCAGAGAGGAAACCTATAAACAGCTGATTACAGAATTCATCCGTGAGATATCGGTTACGGCAGGAGTATTAACTTCATAATAATGATTCTGAATGAGAACCATCGGCGAATGATACATTGTTAAGCGATTATACCATGTAATG
>JAEZHX010000163.1 GCA_023436765.1 Bacillota bacterium | reverse complement strand
AAGGGGCGGTATGTCATATCTATGTTAAGCAGCCGAACTATTCTGGTAAGGTATCATGGCAGTAATCTGTTACTCTCAGTAGAGGTAAAAGGGATTCGGTTGCGAATGATCAAAGATATGTATTAGGTCCCTTCAGTTACTGCCTGCTGCCAAAAATATCATTACTATATTATACTCTCCTGGGTTTTTAATGTGACAGCAGATGTTACTTCCGTATCGGAAATAACGTCTGCTGACCAAGTCAAACATATTCTATAATCTCTTCAGAAGCTCTTCTCTCTGTGCTTCAAATCCCGGTTTTCCAAGCAGTGCAAACATATTCTTCTTATAACTCTCTACACCGGGCTGATCAAACGGGTTCACACCCAACATATATCCACTGACTCCACAGGCGAATTCAAAGAAGTAGAATAACTCGCCCAGATAAAACTCGTTCTTCTCCGGAACTGTAACCATCAGATTCGGGACATTGCCGTCGGTATGGGCAAGCAGGGTTCCCTTCATGGCGCTCTTATTAATGAAGTCAACGCTCTTTCCGGCCAGATAGTTCAGCCCGTCCAGATCCACCTCTTCCTTCTCGAGAATAATCTCCGAGGAGGGCTGTTCCACATTCACCACGGTCTCAAAGAGAGTTCTTTGTCCATCCTGGATGAATTGCCCCATGGAGTGCAGATCGGTTGTAAAATCAACCGATGCAGGATAAATACCCTTCTGGTCCTTACCTTCACTCTCCCCAAAAAGCTGCTTCCACCACTCCGATACAAAATGAAGGGAGGGCTCATAGTTTACCAGTATCTCAATACTCTTTCCCTTTTTAAGAAGGATGTTACGTACTGCCGCATATTTTAAAGAGTCATTCTGCTCATACGGGTTCTCCAGACAATACTTTCGCATGCTGGCAGCTCCCTCCATCAGCTTCCTTATATTAGCTCCGCTTACGGCAATCGGCAATAATCCCACCGCTGTTAGCACGGAATAACGTCCACCTACATCATCGGGTACGACAAAGCTTTCATACCCCTCCTCCGATGCCAGGCTCTTTAAAGCTCCTTTGGCCTTATCAGTGGTAGCATAGATTCTTTTTGCGGCTTCCTTCTTGCCGTACTTTTCGTTCAGCAGCTTCTTGAATACACGGAATGCGATCGCCGGCTCGGTTGTCGTTCCTGATTTGCTGATTACATTGATCGAGAAATCCCTGTCACCGATAACTTCAATCAGGTGGTTCATATAGATACTGCTGATACTATTCCCAACAAAATAAATCTCGGGAGTCTTACGGATCTCCTTAGAAACGGAATTATAGAAGCTGTGCCGTAAGAACTCTATTGCAGCCCTGGCCCCAAGATAGGAACCGCCGATCCCGATGACAAGCAATACCTCCGAGTCCTTCTGAATCTTCTCTGCAGCTTTCTCAATCCTTTCAAATTCCTCTTTATCATAATCTATGGGAAGATCAATCCAACCCAGATAATCATTACCGGCACCGGTTCTGTTAACCAGCATATCCTTCGCTGCAACCGCAGCATATTTGCCCATGTCTATTTCAGAAGGCTGGATGAACTTACCCGCTGCAGAATAATCAAAGCTAACCCTACTTGCCATGTCACTATACTCCTTTGCACATTTTTCTTATATTCTAACAAAGACAATTGTTTTATTCAATCATGATTCTGCCTAAAATCAGTATGCTCATACAGAAAATACCACTAAATTTACTATAATATGCCCCTGTATAGTAGTATTCATGGCTTACAAAATATTATAACGGGAATTAGGACTGTACAAAACGTGCCAAACCGGAAAAGATGGACAGGTCCTCGCAAAGTGAGTTGTCCTCTTTTCCGGTTGTTATAAACGTTTTATACAGAATTAGTGCAATAGGGTTTATTCCTCTGACAATCCATAAGAAGCTCCTATTGTCAGGAGGTGTAAGCAACCTGCATCTTAGTTAACATGTCCTATGCCCTCTATGCGAAGAAGTCCTTTAGGATATCCTCAATGATTTTCTCCTCCTGTGGACTGATGATCGACTCTGGCCTAGTTTTTTCTGCTGTAAGAGGCTTTGTTTCTGACTCGCTTTTTTCCTTTACCGCAACTTCTAGCTCAGCCGCAACCTCCTCTTCTGTCGCCATGACCTGTTTCATGCCCTCATTCTTTTCGGCAGCTGCATACTCTTCCTCCGCTTTTCGGATGGCTTTCGTTATTTCCTCAGTTCTGAGCGGCTTTTTCCCGTACATCTGCTGTTTATCATTCGCCTTTTTCTTCAGTTCTGCTCTCCTGCGCTCCAGAGCCTCCCTCTCTTCTTCCAGCTTTAAGAGTTCTTCTTCCCTTCTCTTGGCGGCCAGCCTCTTTCTCTCCTCCTGCTTCTTGTTTTCTTCTTCTTTCCTCGCATCCTCAAGCTGTTTCTGCTGTTCTTCCCTCCGCAGCTGCATTGCTCTCTTTTCTTCCTCTTTTCTTAGCCTTGCTTCTCTTCTTCTGTTGATTTCACTTTTTGATTCGTCCTTGGTTAAGGTTGCAGCTGTACTTACCTGCTTCATTTCAGTTTGGAAATACTCCTTACGGTATTGTTCTAACAGCTCCGGATGAAACGCCTCCTGCTCCAGCCTAACCTTACAGAAATTTTCCAGATAATCCATCAGGTTCAAACGGATCATTCTCTTCTTTGCCGACAGGTTAACGATTCTATCCACAAGGATTATAATGGAGCCTGTCAAGATACCAACAGCACCTGCATTAATAATCTCTTCTTGTCCACAATCAAAAATAACACCGAAAACCGTGCTGACAGGCACGATCAGTAAGATCAGCAGAAGAACTTGTCCACTTATATTTTCCCATGTGGATAATAATAGTCCACAGAAACGGTATCTTAAGATATTCTTATCCACAAAGGTATCCACATTATTAACACCTATTTTTAGCTTGTAACAGGTCTCAAACTTCATCTTCATGTGCTTCAGGGTCTTGTTTTTTGTGGCTCCAAGGTTGTCCGATTCTGAAATAAGCCGGATATGTATCAGCTCCAAGATGAAGCGGACCAAAAGCCCCAGACCACATAGACCCGTATAAATATAGATCAGAATATTCTGGTTGTATAGGTATTGCACCATAAAAATCCCCTCTCTTTTCCATAAATTTACATTTATTATAGCCTAACCTGACTATTTTGAAAAGAGAGAGGAGTATAAAATTCATAGACACAAATCTTAATCTTGCTCTATTTTATGATGTATTACTTAACATTCATTTTGCATTTGACATAATGCTCCAACAATCACCTGGCGGTTTTGATTAAGTCGGGCAGGCTTAAATACATATCCAATCCGTCATCCGGAACATCTATCGTATAGCTCTTCGTCTCATAGCCCTCCCGGATAAAGGTCAATACCTGGCTGCCGATCACCTTCTCAAAGCTTCCCGGTGATATACCCATATAGTCCCCATTCAGATATACCGAAGCACCTTCCGGGTACTGCACGTAAATCTGGTGTTCGTTATCAATAATATAGTCATCTTCCGGTTCACCCGTATCGGGATCCTCCCCCATGCCGTCGTCCGTACCCGGATAGTTCCAATCATTATATTCAGGCTTCGTTACGGTACCGCCTTCTCCCAAAGATCCTCCGGACTCGTCATCCGTTTCAGTAACTATCGCATTTTCGGTGCTTTTCTCCTCGGGAAGGCTGATCTTAATCTTCTTTCCGGCTACATTCAGTTGAAGTGCACCGTCATAAGTGATATATCCACCAAGAGATACTTTAATCTCATGATTACCATAGGAAAGCTCCACCGGGCTGCCATAATTGGTCAACTCGCCATCGATGAACAGATCCGCACCAAAGGGATTGATATCAAAGGTAACCCTCCCTCTTTTTACAGGCTCCGGCCCCAGCTCCTTTAAGGAAACCTCTGTTACCTGGTTTCGATTTATTGTTATATTTTTCGTTCCGCTATACTTGCCATTCTCAACGGTCAGATTAAAATTACCTTCTCTTACGGTCAGCTCCATTCCTTCTGTTATGGTCTGCATTGCTTCATAGCCGACTGTTACATTTCCCCCGAGAAAGGCTTCCTCGTCGGTGAGGGTAACTGTACCATGTCCCTTCGCCACCGTAATTGACCAGATCGTCTGGTCATACCCCCACAGATTAAGCTCATCCTGCTCAGCGAGACTACTAACACCGACAGATTCTCCATCATTTATGACCATAATCTCATCATAATATCTATACTTCGTCTTCCCTATTTTCATGATCCGGTCGGCCGGGTTAATCCCCAGATTATTTACACCGAGGTACTCCCAGGCCCTGGTTGAGACCTGCAGCTTACTAAGCTTATGATCCTTCAGGGTAAAATATGCGTCCACCATGGTTCCGGCAGTAATCTGGCTGATTGATATCACTTGCCCGAACTTATCGGTAACATCAGTTCCGCCCGTATATGACAGAATCAGAGTCTCCTGATTGCCGATATCAAATAGGGTAAGCCTTTGATTCTCTTGATCCAGCTCCTTTACCACGGCCAGTATATCACTGTCATAGCCGAGAGCTTCCCCGGAATGGTTCGTGTCCTCCGCAGTAGCTTTCATTGGTTCCGGTTTTCCGGAGGGCTTCATTTCCTTGGCTGCTTGCGCCAGTGCAAGAAACAGGATGAACGAGAAGACCGTTAATCCAGCCAAAGTAAAAATGATCGGTATCCAATTGATTTTATTACTCTTTTGTTGATTCATCTTTCGGTATCCTCTGGTTACATGACAGCTTTGTCCATATCATCAAATCTATTATAGCTTACATGGTCTTATTAAGCAATCCCCCGGCAGTACCAGACTATTGAAGATCTCTGGAAAATCAACGTTCCGTTTTTAAAGGATACTCTCCAGTTTCTTAAGAAACATCTCTTTCTTAACATTCTGTTCTCCAATACTGTTCAGCTTCTGGATATTCCTACCTGAAACCCAAGCCTTCTTGCCATTATAGTAGAAATTAGTGATCTTCCAGAACTTCTCCGGATACTGCAGCAGCACATACAGGATATTCAGTTCCTTCTTTGTTATCGTCCTGACCTTATCATAGGCTTCAATCATGTTACTGCCATAAAGAATATCCCAATCGTTTTTCTCCATCACTTTTCGTACGAACTGATAAAGATCTGCAATCTGCAGCCCTATATAGGACTTCTCAAAGTTTGTGGTTGCGACCGCCTGGTTACAGCCGGCTGAGATATCAGTAACGGACAGTGGCTGCCGGTTGATCCAGCCCGGTGGAATATATGCCTTGGACATGGCATCTGCCTTGCTTTTCAGCATAATGATATTATGATAGGTATAGTTGCCGTGGCAAACGCTCCGCAGTTTAACCGCCTCCGCCATTAGCTCCTCATAGGAGGAGCAAGCCAGCCGTTCTGCGGCCTTCAGACCCTGTTCATAGAAATCATCATAGTAATTCAGGTAGGATAACTCAAACTCATTCTTCTGTCGTTTATCCCGGATATATGCCTTCACTCTTTTTAATTCCCTGTTTCTCTTCTCAAAGGTTTCAGTCAGATCCGCACTGATATTATGCTCCAGCTGCTCTTTCGTAAAATCCACATTCGTCAGGATACAGTGTAGCTTGGCAAGATTTGAGGAAGCCATCTCAATCTGGGAGAGCTCCTTTAAATTACATTCCTCACCCCAGAACCAGTTCTTCATGATATACTGACAACCGGCACTATCCTCAGAAATAATCTCATCCTCTATGGTTCTTACAAAAAGGTCCGTATTATAATAACCGTTCTGGAACAGATGCTCCTTTACCTTATTCTCAAATAATGCCCTGTTCTTAGATCCCTCAAAGCATCTATATATTTTTAAGCCGCAATCGGTCTCCAGCAGAAAAGAGCCCCTGGCTCTATATATATTATAAATCTTAAGATGATATTTTTTTAATGCTTCCTGACTTCTATCCTCCATGGCAATCCCCCCCTGACTAATGATGAAACCCGTCTTACTAATATTATGATATGTCAGTGGAAATCATGATAAAAAGAGCCTTAGAAATATGTTGTACTTAATTTTCTAAGGCTCATAAAATTATTCGGTTTAAATTCTTTCTTCCCTGTGATAATTCTTCCACTCTTTTGCCAGCTGTAGCAGAGTATCCTTATGATTCAGCTCCGGCTCCTCAAGCACCCGATCCAAAAGGAAGTTCAGGATCTGTCCCAATTCCTTTCCCGGATGAAAGCCCTCGCTGATCAAATCATTTCCATTCAGCTTAAGCTCCTTTAGACTGACACATTCCTCCCGTTCCAATACTCTTTGATAAAGTATACGGGCCGTCTCGATCCGATGATACTTCTCCTCATTGTGCTTTGGATTCTTCCCTGCCGTATCGGCCCGGTTCACCTCAAACAACAGCTCCATATACTCCTTACCGATTTTAGCTGCTGCCTTTCGTATCCCTGCCGGTGTCAGCACAAATCTGTAATCATGCCAGCGTATCAGGTGAATGATTGCATTCATCGTATCGTTATCGAATTTAAGATCCTTCAAAATTCTTTTGGCGGTAATTGCTCCCTTCTCCTGATGGCCGTAGAAATGCTCCTGCCCATCCCTGCCAAGGGTCTTTGAGTTGGGTTTCTCCACGTCATGCAAGAGCATCGTCCAGCGAAGGATTGTCCTCTCCCGCAGGGGATAGTGGTTCTCACTGCTCGTCCCTGCCACTGCTGCCACAGCTCTGATCGTATGTTCACCTACGGTGTAGGCATGATGGATATTCTTCTGTCCGGTTACCATCATGGCATCAAACTCAGGTAGAATTACAGCTGTTATCCCTGCTTCATAAAGCATTCTCAGTCGGTCCGGATGGTCCGAGATCAAGAGCTTAGTCAGCTCTACCCGGATACGCTCCGCACTGATATTGCGTAACAGCTCCACCTTATCCCGTACGGCTTTCATTGTGGCTTCCTCTATCTGAAAGCCTAACTGCGCTGAGAAGCGAACTGCTCGAAGTATTCTTAGGGCATCCTCATCAAATCGTTCCGAAGCACTGCCGACACAGCGGATCAAACCGGAGCTTAAATCTTCCATTCCTTCAAACAGATCAATCAGGCCTTTCCGGTCATTATATGCCATAGCATTGATCGTAAAGTCCCTCCGCCTTAGATCCTCCTTCAGATTCGATGTAAATAGAACCTCCTTCGGATGGCGGTTATCCTCATATTCTCCGTCCAGTCGATAAGTGGTTACTTCATAATGCTCTTTATCCATCAATACCGTAACAGTACCATGCTGGATGCCGGTATCAATGGTTCTTCTAAAGAGCCTTTTTACCTCCAGTGGCTTCGCCGAGGTTGTAATGTCCCAATCCTCCGGCACTCTGCCCAGGATCATATCCCGCACACAGCCACCGACAGCATAGGCTTCATAGCCATTCTCCGTCAGGACCTGAATGATTTTATTTACATTTTCGGGTATCTGTATCTGCATGTCATGCCTCCATCCGCTCGTCACTATCCTTGATTGCTTCGCAGCTTTTCTCCATCAGATAAAACAATCCCTTGCGGAACGTAACCATACCTGTATAAGTATAACCAAGCTTCTCATAAAGGTTTCGTGAAATATAATTATCCGAGAATACATCCAAACGAATCGATGCGTATCCGGTTGCCTTAATCAGCCTCTCCGCATATTCCATGGTTGTCCTACCTAATCCGCGCCCCTGAAAATTATGATTTACACATAGACGGTGAATTACAATAATCCGACCCTCCCTGTGCTTCCAGTCACCGGTCTGATATTTTATATCCTGTGCTTCGTTTAGCACAACACAGGACAGAATCCGGGATTCCTCTGTAAGCACATACATTTCCCTATTCATAATATCCCCGGCAAGCACCTTCTCATTCGGGTAGATCTCATCCCATTGGTTAATTTCCTGCTCCGTCAAATGCTTTATCGAGCCTAAGTAAAGCTCCGTAATTTCCTTTAACTCAGAAGCCTCCGCCGGCCTGAACATATATTTCATATGAGTATACCCCATTTCTAATCTAAAAGGCAAATGCAATCCCTGATTTTAATCCTTATCCTTCACAGTTCTTTCCCTGCTTATGATACAGGTTCATTATAGCATACTTATGCACAAAGAAAAAGTCCACCACAGGATATCCTAAACAGACATCAGCCGTCTGTATCTCCTGCGATGGACAAATATTCTCTTAGTAAGCCTTACCCCAATACGTCATAGTCTTAGCAGGCTTGCCGCAGCATACGCAGGTATCAGCGATATGCTCCTGTTCGAAAGGCATGCAGCGGGAGGTTGCGCCGGTTCTCTCTTTGATGGCCGCTTCACAAGCCTCATCCTCACACCACATCGCTTTGATAAAGCCCGGCTTCTCTGCTACGGTCTTCTCAAATTCCTCCATGGTCTTAGCGTAATAGGTATGAGAGTCCCTGTGAGCCCTTGCTCTCTCAAGCATCTCTGACTGCATCAGCTCCAGTACCTCTGCAGCCTTGTTTTCTATCTCATCCAGAGAAACAACGATCTTTTCTCTGGTGTCCCTTCTGACAATTACCGCCTGACCGGCCTCGATATCCTTGGGTCCGATCTCGATACGGATCGGTATACCGCGCATCTCCTGCTCGGAGAACTTCCAGCCGGGGCTCTTCTCGGAATCGTCCACCTTAACCTTGAAGCCACTTAAGCGATCCCTTAATTCATATGCTTTCTCAAGAACACCTTCCTTGTTCTGGCTGATCGGTATAATCATAATTTGAACAGGTGCTACTCTCGGAGGAAGCACCAGACCGCTGTCATCTCCGTGCACCATGATGATTGCACCGATAATTCTCGTTGACATCCCCCAGGAGGTTTGATGTACATACTGTAAGGTATTATTCTTATCCGTATACTGTATGCCGAAGGCCTGTGCAAAGCCGTCACCGAAATTGTGGCTGGTACCGGACTGCAATGCCTTGCCGTCATGCATCAGTGCCTCGATTGTATAGGTAGCATGCGCTCCCGCAAATTTCTCTTTCTCGGATTTGCGTCCCTTAATCATGGGAATTGCCAGAACCCTTTCGCAGAAGTCAGCATATACATTCAGCATCTGAATCGTTCTTTCCTCAGCCTCCTCCGCCGTTGCATGGGCGGTATGGCCCTCCTGCCATAAGAATTCCATAGAGCGTAAGAAAGGTCTTGTTGTCTTCTCCCAACGGACTACCGAGCACCACTGGTTATAGAGCTTCGGCAGATCACGGTAGGATTGGATGATGTTCGAATAGAAATCACAGAATAAGGTTTCGGAGGTAGGTCTTACACAAAGTCTCTCCTGTAACGGCTCCAGTCCTCCCTGGGTAACCCAAGCCACCTCGGGGGCAAAGCCCTCCACATGATCCTTCTCCTTCTGTAACAGGCTCTCCGGTATGAACATCGGCATATAGACATTCTCTACTCCGGTTGCCTTAAAATCCGCATCCAGCTGTCTCTGGATATTTTCCCAGATAGCATAGCCGTTCGGTCTTAAAATCATACAACCCTTGACTCCGGAATACTCAATTAATTCCGCTTTCTTCACAACATCCGTGTACCACTGTGCAAAATCCACATCCATGGAGGTAATTGCCTCCACTAACTTTTTTTCCTGCGCCATAATCATCTCTCCTTTCTAATTGACGGATAGAAATGGACAAAGAAAGAGCCTTTCTATCCCTAAGGGACCGAAAGACTCGGCGGTACCACCCTAATTAGCTGACCTAGTCAGCTCTCTCTCAAACCGTTAACGCCGGTCCTACGTTGCATTTGGAGTCAGGTGACCTTCATGCAAAGCTCCGAGGCCGGTTCAAAAACAACTGCATAAGAAGCTTCCACCCCTGCTTCTCTCTCTGAAATGCGTTTCTTTTCTACTATTCCTCATCTACGCCTGATAATGTACCTTATTTTATTCCAGAACTTTGTCTTTGTCAAGCGGATAATATCAAATCTCAGGGGTTGGATGGCTTTCCGCTTCAGACTTTTCATTCATTACCTTTACGACGGTAATGATGATGATCAATCCGATCGGCCCCAGGACAAACCCGGCAATGGAAAATAAATTAACCCCAACGTACATTGCAATTAATGTAAATAAAGGCTTGATGCCGATGCGATTGCCGATCAGCTTAGGTTCCAGTATCTCCCTTAAAATCTGGCAGACCAGGAAGGTTGTCACCAGAATGGCTGCAGCAAAGATATTGCCGTTAATTAGCATGATTATGCTCCAGGGAATATAGACTATACCGCTTCCCAGTATAGGCAAGGCATCCATCAGGGCTATGATCAGTCCAATCAACAGTGCATATTCATTCTTTAGTATCGTTAGTCCCAGAACACTGCAGAAGGCTACGATTACCATGATAATCAGCTGGGATCTCAGATAAGCGACTCCCGCATCCGCAAGCTTATTGGTTACCTTATGGACATCACGATAGAAATCACTGTTCCCGTATTTCCGATGGAAATCAGGCAAATCCTTAACAATCAGTACGGCTGAGATCAGAATAATCAGGAATATACCGGTAATCGCTATAATCCAGATTATGAAGGATATGGTGCGTTGCGTGATTCCCGGCATTACATTTGTTTTCAGATGGTCTACCATGTGTTCCATATTGTCGTCCATTACTCCCCGCATGGTCCCTTTCATTAAACCGAAGGCCCGATCGCAGCCGGAGCAGAGGTAGTCGAGCTTTCCTGTAATAGCCTCCGCATAGATAGGAATATTGCGGATTAGCATTATAGTCTGCTTAAGCAGGGTATGGAACAGATAATAAAGGGCCGTTCCGAGTACCGCCAAAACAACTGATAAAGATAGGATTCCCCCGATAATCCTTGGCATCTTCAGCTTTCGATATAAAAATTCTGTTGAAGGCCGGATGATCCAAGCGAGAAAGTAAGCAAATAAGAATGGCAGTATTAAAGGCAAAATATATTTAAAACCCAGATATACCCCGAGGGTGGTGATTGTAATGATAATAAGACATTTTATTCTGGGTCTGTATTCTACCCATGACTTCATCAAACCACCTCCTTAACAAATTAATCCAATACCAGGCAACTTTTTTGGAAACAAAAAGAGAATTCATATTGAATGAATCCTCTTATGGTTATTGTCTGTTATATTAACTTTAATATCCTCGGTGATAATTTGAAATAAAATAGGTAATATTATGTTTTTAAGGCTTTTTCCTAACTAATTTGGATAAAGCTCACATTATTTCATTGACTACCTCCACGGGAATAAAGCTTACCTCTGCGTAGATCGCCGCCTTGATATCATCGAAGGCTTCCAGAGCCACATAATCATCCTCCAGCTTCTTTACCTTGATTACCTTGTCAATAGCATAAGGAACCTTCCGATAGGTCTCTATCAAGCTGCTGAGCCTTAGCTTCTCCTCTTCCTGAGAATACTCTTCTAAGCGAATCCGCTTCGGCGATATCAGCAGCTTCGCAATATTCGTCTGCCTGTTTTCATACGCTCTTGCTTCAGTCAGAATTACCTCGGCAATCTTGTCCGGCAGACAAAAGGTGCTGTCTATGATAAGATCATAGTTAGAAAAATCCATATAATTTAAGTCATAGATTTCCTTATATCGGACCTTCTCGGTCGCAGCCCGCTCGGCCAGCAGTCTTCTTGCTTCCTCAAAGGAGGTGTATTTCTCTTCTTCTCCTCTTGTATCGTTCATGACACGCATTGCCGCCACATCCAGGCTGACAGATACAAAGACCTTGAAGGAACTCTCAACAAAATGCCAGGCAAGTCTGGAATCGAATATGATATCCTTCTCCTTATTATCCCTGGATATCCGGGAGGTCTCGTCATCAATCATTTTATCATATTTCTTATCACTTCTCATCAGCTGGTTCAGCTCCAGTGTGGTCATGTTCATCTGTCTGGCAAGTTCCCTCTGTACCTTCCCTGTGGAATAGATCTCAAACCCGTATTTTTCACTTAACAGCTTAGCTACGGTTGATTTTCCGCTTCCCAGATTGCCTGTTATCGTAATATGCATTGTTATACCTTCCTTTAATCCCATCCTTGATCATACGACTATTTGACTTAAGCTTTGTATTAATAATGTATTATAGCCGATACCGGTGGAAATTACAACCTCCTTCCGGCAGCCATGCATAAAATGCTAGTTCTGTTTTTCAAGAACATGAATTTCCGCACCTAATAGCTCTGCATCCTCTGCATCATGGGTGATAATAATGACTGTCTTGCCGGCAGTCTGTTCCCGAAGATATGTTATCACCTTAAGCTTTAAGGCTTCATCCAAGCCTTTGAAGGGTTCATCCAAAAGAACCAGATTACTCTCAGCAATGATTGCTCGTACGATGGCCACTCTGCGTCTCATACCACCGCTGAAGCTTCTGACCGGTTTGTTCGTGATATCCTCCAGTCCTACCTTGTGGAAATGATCCCTTACCTCAGCTTCCGTATTATCCTTACCACAGACCAGCAAAACATTTTTCACGGCATCCCAATGCTCTATCAGACGATCCTCCTGAAATACGGTGGAGATTTTTATACCCTTGAGACCCTGTACTTCTCCTTCCTCCGGCTTCACAAGTCCCATCAGGATATTGGCCAGGGTAGTCTTGCCGCTTCCGGAAGCACCCATGATACAGCTGATGACACCTTCCTTTATCGTCAGGTTTAGATTACTGAGTACAGTAACTCCATTGAATTCTTTATATATATTAATCAGCCTGATGTCCATGCTCCTCCTCCTTGTGCTGCAGCAGACGGATGGTCAACAGCACCGCTTTTTCAAAAAGTACGCTGATTATGATAATGACTATGGTCCAGGCCAGCATTTCTTTGGTCATAAGGTTTAGTTTGGCTTCATATAGCTGCCTACCAATCGATCTCGCCGGAATTCCGATTACTTCTGCCGCAATGCCCGATTTGAAGCCAAAGCCCAGACCAATGGATACTGCTGCAATCAGATAAGGAACTACCGCCGGGAGATAGATCGCCCGGACTTTTTTCCATAAGCTTAACCTGTAAACCTTGGCCAACTGCAGAAGCTTGTCATCTGCTGACTTCAAACCCTGAAGGATATTTAAGTATATGACAGGTAATACCATCAGGAAAGAAATATAGGTGGATAAATTCTCTGAATGAAACCAGAACAGGAACAGGATGATAAAGGAGGCAACCGGTGTCGCTTTTATAACCTTGATTAAAGGTGAGATCAGTTCTCGGAAGAGCCCGATCCAGTGGGAGAAAACCGCAAGCATCGTTCCAATCAAAAGTGCAAGAAGGAATCCCAGGAAAATATGGAACGAGGAAAATGCGATCGTCTGCCAGAAATCCGGTGTTTTCCCCTGGATTATGATAGTCTGAAGCACCTGAAACGGGGAGGCCAGAAGGATCTCATTATCTATCCTTCTGCTGACGATAGCCCATACGAGAATCCAAAAGCCGATAGAGAGCAGAGGATATACAATCTTCTTTATCCTGTCTTTCTGATTATGAAACATTCCTCTCCGCTGCATTCTTCCTTCTCCCTTCCCTATGCTCCGGTTTGTTGAGCCTTTCCTCTTCTTTATGAATAGTTATTTCCCAAAATAATAGAAATCTTCTGTAGGAAGCTTGCCTCCGACTGACTTAGGATTCTGGTCAAATAGGGTCTTAAGATAGCCCTCGGCCTTCGCCTTCATCTCCTCCCCTGTGATCAGGGTGATATTACAGTAGGGTATTGCTTTCACTGTCGGAGCAGCCTTAAAGATACCGTACTTCTCAACCAGGGCTGCTGCCTCTTCTATATTGGTATTCACATAATCGGCACTGACCTTATACTCCTTCATAAAGGCATCAAATGCATCGGGATTTCCCTCCAGAAATTCCTTTCTCACTACAACGACACCCGTAACGACTGAGCTGCCATCCTGATTGACATTCTCCCATTCCTTCGCTACATCCAGTGCAATCCTAAGCTTATCGTTGGTCATCATTACCGTCGTGACATAGGGCTGAGGTAACATGGCAATCGCATTCTCTGCTTCACTTAATACAGCTGCAACCTCAGTTGCTTCCACTTTATATTCGATTGTTACATCCTTCTCCGGATCAATTCCATAGGAATTTAAAAGGTAGTTCAAGGTATACTGAGGTGTAGTACCTAACCCGGTGGAATAAATGGTTTTGCCCTTCAGATCCTCTACCTTATGAATAGAATCACCGGTCTCCACAATGTACAGGACACCAAGCGTATTTATTCCTGCCAGCTTAATCTCTCCTTCCGTTTTGTTATACAGGACGGAAGCCAGATTACAGGGTACTGCCGCAATATCAAAATCACCCTTAATTAAGCCTGCAGTGATCTCATCCGCTGTTCCTGCAACAGTAAACTGATAGTTATTCGCTGCATCACCCTGGGAGGAGGATTCCATCATTTTTACCATACCAATCGCAGTAGCACCCTTCAGTGCAGCAATCTTCATATCAATCTTCTCTGCCGGAGCAATGGTTTCCTGTGTATTCTCTTCCTTGGTTTCCTCTGCCTTAGCTTCATTACTGTTATCTACCTGGGAGGAAGCCTCCGGCCCGGGTGTAACAGCCTCTGCCTTCATTGCTTCAGGAGTATTTGCCTCCTGATTATCCTTCTTTGCACAGCCTACCATCAGAACTATCATTACCAGCAGGACAAGTGATACCTTCATCTTCTTCATTCTTCATAACCTCCAGAAAATTATTATTGTACTTTAGTTCTTCGAATACAGAGTCTTCACTCTGATTCCCTTCAGCATGCCGAGCTTTCCTGCTAAAGAGCTGATGATGTCAGCCTCGGCATCCATCACGATGCTGATGATGCTAAGCTTCTTTTCCCGCAGCGGAAGCCCCATTCTTCCAACGATATACTTGCCGTAATCATGAAGAATCCCATTCAGCTTCTCTACGGCATCCGTATCCTCCACCATGATTCCAATCAGTGCTATTCTTGTTTCCATCGTTCCCTCTCATCTGAATAATTGAAATGTATTTGCAAAACCAGGGATGTATCTCTGCTGCATACATAATAAATTTCGCAAAAAAACCCCATGCCAAGGGCATAGGGATAATATGTCAATCATGTACTGTTTCCTTACACTTCGGGACGTACCCTCCTACATCAGGAATCAGGTTTCTCATATTCCTATGCCTTTCTGTCAGGCGAACCTTCCAGATTGGCTAATCTCAGCTTATCATCTTGTTAAATATTTGTCAATACGTTAATTAAATTTTACCATGCTATCTTTAGGCCGCATTTTCACAACTTGAGGTCCGAATTTTAGTAGCTTATCCTCTACGAAATCATAGAAATCCACCTTTAGCATCTGTTCCTCCCTCATACCTTAAAACGATATCCAACGCCCCAGATTGTTTCAATATATTGCGGCTTTGCAGTATTGACTTCTATCTTCTCCCGGATCTTTTTGATATGAACGGTTACCGTTGCTATGTCTCCGATAGATTCCATATCCCAAATCTCACAAAACAGCTCCTCCTTCGTATATACCCTGTTTGGATTCTCAGCCAGAAAGGATAATAGGTCAAATTCCTTTGTGGTAAAGATTCTCTCCTCCCCATCCAGGAATACTCGTCGGGCTGTCTTATCGATCTTAAGTCCCCGGATCTCAATCGTATCATTTTCCCTCATACCGGAACCCACCAGACGGTCGTAACGATTCAGGTGTGCCTTCACTCTGGCCACCATCTCACTGGGACTGAAGGGTTTTGTGATATAATCGTCAGCACCCATACCTAATCCACGGATCTTATCAATATCATCTTTTTTTGCCGAGACCATAATAATTGGAATATTCTTCTCCTTACGGATCCGTTTGCAGATCTCAAAGCCATCCACATTTGGTAGCATAAGATCAAGGATAATCAACTTGAAGTCCTCCGTCAAAGCCCGGCTTAAGCCAACATTACCGCTTGTCTCTGTCTCCACTTCAAAGCCGCTTAATTCAAGATAATCCTTCTCCAATTCAGCAATCGCTATCTCATCCTCGATAATCAGAATTTTACTCATATTCTTTCCTCCTATCCTTATGCTCACATTTCTTCAGACTAAAGCTTATGGTTGTTCCTTTCCCCGGCTCACTGCTTGCAGATATCGTCCCCGCATGGTCCTCAATGACCTTCTTTGCGATTGCCAGGCCCAGACCGCTGCCACCCTTCCCAGAGTTTCTCGAAGCATCTGCCCGGTAAAAACGGTCAAAGATATATGGCAGATCTTCCTTCTGAATTCCGCAACTGTTATCCTCAATATCAATCCTTACGTATTCCCCGATATCGGTTATCCGGATGCTGATCCTTCCCTCCGTTTTATCCAGATATTTCACCGAATTATTTATGATGTTGTTGATGACCCTCTTCACCTGCTCAACATCTGCTGCCACTATGGTTTTAGTATCAACAGAGTTCTCATAGGTAATCCTAATATTTTTCACCTCAAGGTCAAGCCCCAGATCCTCCATACAATCAGCAAAGAATTCATGAAGATTAACCTCTTTGAAGTTATACGGAATGGTGTTGGAGTCAATCTTAGCATAGTAAGCAAGTTCATCTACCAAGACGGTCATATCGTTTGCCTTTGTATAAATCGTCTTTAAATATTGTTCCTGCTTACCCCTGTTATCAGCAACTCCGTCCAACAAGCCTTCGGCATATCCCTTAATCGCTGTAAGCGGTGTCTTGAGATCATGTGAAATATTGCTTATCAGCTCTTTAATATCATCTTCATATTTCAATCTGTCCTCGATCAGCTTCTTCAGCCGGATACGCATCTCTTCGAAGTCCTCGCAGAGCTGACCAATCTCATCCTCCGTATCCGATTGTACATTATAATTCAGATCGCCCTCTTTCATCTGTCTTGTGGCAACTCTCAGGATATTTAAGGGCTTCAGAATACTACGGTAGATCCAGAAAATCAGAGTCGCTGCTGTCAGTATAATAATAATCAAGAAGGAAATTACAGTTTGGACCGCAACATTTTTAAGCTGCGGCATCAGGATATTCAGATCGGTAATTACAAAGATGGTACCCTTACCACCGTCTGAAAATAGAAAGTCCTGGAACTTTACCAGGTACGGATATTTCCCTCCCAGATAGGTACCTCCGTCCACCTCCGTACTTCCCGCACCATATCCGGGCAAAATATGGGAGATCTGGGCAAACTCCTGCTCCTTTCCGACATAGATGAATACGTCATCCCGCCTTACTGCCAGAAAGGAATATCTCTCCTTGAGTTCTTTATCAATGCGTGTATAGTATTCCATGCTTTCAAGCTTCTGAGGAGATTTCATCGCATTCAGCTTAATCTCATTATAAATGCCCCTGGTCAGTCTGTTCAATATATTCGTTGGGTTCTTGATTACCTGGACCGTCTCTGTATTGACATCATACACCTGTTGAATAGAATCCATCTGGAGACGTATAATCGTACCTGCTGTCGCTGCAATCAGGCATATGGGCAAGAAAATCATTATGATAAATGCAGTTATTAATTTATGCTTCAGGTTCATACCTTACTCTCCTCTCCATCCGGCTTTGAAGAATATTTGATAACACTTACATATCCTCACAATGCATAGATTATATCATACCTCATTATTTTTTGCATATTAAGGAACTATGATCTTTCTAAATTTAGTATAAATAGCACAGTAAAGGAGCTGTTTCACAATACAGCTCCCTACTTAATACTTTCCCTAGTCAATCATATGCCCAAATTTACTCTGCCGTTTCGATCCTGGCTACGTCCCGTTTCTGAAGTCTTATGCTTACGATATATCCAGCCACCATAAGGATCCCGATTACCGCCGTAATGACGCCGATGATGATTCCTCTACCAAGAAATGAGGATAAGAACGGTTTTAGGGTCCTGTAGATTTCCTTCATCTCTTCAAATAACCTAGACTTCAAAATGCTTAATATGATAAAGGTAATGGTAAAGATCGTTCCTCCTATGAATACCGGAATGCCGATATAACTGAGTGGTGCTTTCACTGTTCTATGAAGGAAGCTAATCAGAACAACCGTACCAACAAATAAAAGCAGGGATACAATTATCATCACCATCAGGATCGGATCGGAAAGGAAGGTGCGAAGCTTATCTACCTTATTTTCTTCTACAGCCTGATCTATCCTTTCCAAGGAGACACTATCCAGAACCTCCTCCTCCTCAAGATAGCGTTCCAGATCGTCCAGGTCCGCCGAGGTTATCTGAAGCTTAGTAATGTCTTCGATCTCATCCCGGTTCTGCTTTACCAGCCTCACAATCTCATTGGGTGTTATCTCCTCCGGCTCATCACCTGTAACCGCATATCTGGCATAGCCGGACAGCTTCTCTGACAGATAATCGGCAAAGGAGGTCTCTTCCAGTATCTCCTCCACATCACCGCGGCTGATATCAACCTGTCCCTGTTTTGTCAAGGCTTCATAAACGACATCAACCGTAGTATCTCCTTCCTGTACATCGATCGAAAGGCTGCTATCCGCCAAGAACTCACCAAGCTCCATTTTTGCATAATCAATCTTTTGAATGGAAGCTTCCAGGGCACTCTGTGTAAGACTGAGTTTTAAATACAAAGAAAACAAAAGTACCATAATAAACAGAAATGCCAGAACGGAGAGGCCTATGGACCCAACCTTAGCTTTCGTCCCAACCTCCTTCACCGGCTTTCTGATTTTTACGGAAGCTGCTTCCATGGGCTTTACAATCACATTTCCGGCCTCAAACTTCTGGCTCTCTCCCGTGGTCATAGTTTGTCCCATCTGATCTACCGGCAGAATCACTACTTCAGGTTGTATTATCGCAGCTTCCGGAACGGCAGTCCTACTGTCGACAGGAACAGCTACATATGAGGTCTCTTCCCTTTGTTCCGGCTCTGCCGGCTTTGCTGCAGGCGCAAAACCAAGCTGCTTCTCCGGATGATAATAGATGTTCTTCGTTCCACACATTTTACAGAACTTGTCCGTTTCTATCATCCTATTCCCACATCCCGTACAAAACACTACGCTCTCCTCCTTTAATCTAACCATTCTACACGGCTACTTCCCAGAATCGAAGGCTTTTATCCGCATTACCATTATTTTACCATATGATGGTAGAAAATGATATTGCGATTTTGCATTGGTTATACTATTCAAGGGGAGCTCATAAATAAAAGATGAACCGGATAGCGTACTGTCTGAGACAGTATACCTCCGGTTCTTTTTCTTTTATTTTATAAATATTTTCTTAATTCCTCTGCTTTATCCACTCTCTCCCAGGGCAGATCCAGGTCGTTTCTTCCAAAGTGGCCGTATGCTGCGGTCTGCTTGTAGATGGGACGTCTGAGATCCAGCATTTTAATTATTCCTGCCGGTCTGAGATCAAAATGCTTGCGGATGATCGCTACCAGCTCGTTATCCGTTAGCTTCCCTGTCTGGAAGGTATCCACCATGACCGAGGTCGGCTCTGCCACACCAATCGCATAGGATAGTTGGATCTCACAACGCTTTGCCAGTCCTGCTGCCACGATGTTTTTAGCCACATAACGGGCTGCATAGGAAGCTGACCGATCCACCTTCGTAGAGTCCTTACCGGAGAAGGCTCCGCCTCCGTGTCTGGCATATCCGCCATAGGTATCTACGATAATCTTACGTCCGGTCAAGCCGCTGTCACCGTTCGGTCCGCCGATTACGAAACGTCCGGTTGGATTAATGAAGAACTTGGTTTTCTCATCCACCAGTTCTTTAGGCAGGACCTCATCCAATACGTATTTCTTAATATCCTTTCGCAGCTGTTCTATCGTTACCTCTTCATTGTGCTGGGTGGACAGCACTACCGCATTCAGGTGAACCGGCTTCCCATTGTCATCATATTCTACCGTCACCTGTGATTTTCCGTCCGGTCTCAGATAATTTAAGATACCCTCTTTCCTCACCTTGGTCAGCTGCTTCGTCAGCCTGTGGGCAAGGGAGATCGGATAGGGCATCATCTCCTCTGTCTCATCCGTGGCATATCCGAACATCATACCCTGGTCTCCGGCTCCGATTGCTGCCATCGTCTCATCCTCGGCAATATGCTCCTTTACTTCAAGGGACCGATCCACACCCAAAGCTATGTCCCGGGATTGCTCATTCAGCGATACAATTACTCCGCAGGTATTGGCATCAAAGCCATACTCTGATTTATCGTATCCGATATTACGGATGGTATCTCTTACAATTTTCTGGATATCCACATATCCTTCTGTTGTAATCTCTCCCATAACCAGTACTAAGCCGGTAGTGATTGCTGTCTCACAGGCAACTCTGCTCATAGGGTCCTGCTCCAGTAATGCATCTAAAACAGCATCGGATATCTGATCACAGATTTTATCCGGATGCCCTTCTGTTACTGATTCTGATGTAAATAATCTCTTTTGCATAATATTCCTCCACATAAAAAAGTCCGCAACAGGCGGACTTGATCCTTAAACCAATCAAATCCCCTTATTGTTCGATTGCTCGCTCAGGTTGGCACCTTCCATAGCTGGGGTTGCCGTGACTTCATAGAGCCTTTACTCTCCGTCACTCTGAATAAGAGAAAATTCCAAATTATGAACTTGTACTATGATAATATAACGAAAAGCTTTCTTCGTCAAGGATAAAATCATAGGTAGTTATTAATAAATAGATTCATTTTGTGTTAAGTTATGTCAAACTTCTACATAACAATTGACTTTTCTACTAATTGTTCTTATACTGTAATTACGTTTTAGCATAACTTAAAATGTTCTTTTTGAGATCATTTGCGGGAAAGGAGTGCCCATATTCATGGGGCTGTCTTGATATGAGAGTAATTAAAATATTAACTTCGCAAGCAATTCCCGGAATGATTACAGCAGATGACATCTATACGAAGGATCATCAGCTAGTAATTTCAAAAAGTACGGTCTTAACAGATAGAATTATTACCCGCTTGGAGTTCTATTCTATTACAGATCTCCAAATCCTATCCGATTCAGAATTAATTGATGCGGAAACTGAGTATATTGAAACCACTTTTTACGGAGAGATAAGGAAAAGCGAAGCCTTTCATAGATTTCATAAAGCATACCAATATACTTTAAGTGAATATAAAAATACCTTTGATAATATCGTATATCACCAAGCCAAGGTTGATGTAGACAATTTATTATCAGATGTAAGTAAAATATTATTTCAATGCAGCTCTAATATGGACCTGTTTAATATGCTGCATTGTATTAGACAATATGATGACACAACCTATCTTCATTGCTTGAATGTATCTCTAATCTGCAATATTATAGGAAAATGGCTGCATTTTTCCCCGGAGGATCTGGAGGTAATCACTCTCTGTGGACTGCTTCACGACATAGGCAAGCTGTTAATTCCCTCCCATATCATTACGAAGCCGGCAAGACTTACGGATGAAGAGTTCTCAACGATCAAAACTCATACCCTGCGGGGTTATAATATTCTAAAGGACAGAAACATAGACAAGCGTGTTAAATTATCTGCCTTGCTTCATCATGAGAGATGTGACGGAAGCGGTTATCCCTATGGCTTTAGCGGAGACCAAATCGATTCTTTTGCTAAGCTGGTAGCCATCGCAGATGTATATGATGCCATGACCTGTGCCCGCGTTTATCGCGGCCCGTTATGTCCGTTTAAGGTAGTAAACATCTTTGAAACTGAAGGGCTTACCAAATACGATCCAAAATATATCATGACCTTCTTAGAAGGTATCGTCCAAACCTATATCAATAATAATGTGCGGCTGAGCAATCAGCAGGTGGGTGAGATTATCATGATAAACAGAACAGAGCTTTCCCGCCCTGTCGTCAGAGTTGGATCAGACTATATCGACCTTACCCGATCCCGAGATTTATCAATTGAAACTCTATTATGATATAACTAATCCCCGAAGCTAACTTCGGGGATTTTATTTGCATATTATTCATTTAGCTTACTTTTAGTTTAAATTTACGGATTGCCTTTGTATCAGAAGAATCTATTTTTGCCAGGTCCGCACCAAGCTTCTGCATCTTCATTTCGAAATTCTCATATCCGCGTTCTATATATTCCACATTCTCAACAATTGTAAAGCCTTCAGCCATAAGACCGGCCATAACGAGAGCCGCGCCGCCGCGAAGATCCGGAGCACTGACGATGGCCCCTGTTAAACGGTCCACTCCGGTAATAATTGCTGTGTTGCTCTCAACTACCTTAATGCTTGCTCCCATCTTGGTCAGTTCATCCACATATTTAAAACGATTCTCAAAAATGCTCTCAGTTACGATACTGGTTCCTGTTGAGACAGCTAATAAGGTTGTCATCTGAGGTTGCATATCAGTCAAAAATCCGGGATATGCCAGGGTCTTCATATGAGTACTTGTCAATCTTCCTTCTGCCTTAACTCTGATAGAATCATCGAACTCTTCTACTTGTACACCAATTTCCAGCAATTTGGCGGTAAATGCCTCCAAATGCTTCGGTATTACATTCCTAATATGGATATCACCCTTCGAAGCAGCTGCTGCAAACATGAAGGTACCTGCTTCTATCTGGTCCGGTATGATAGAGTACTCACTGCCGTGTAGCTTCTCAACACCTTTGATTCGAATTACATCCGTACCTGCACCTTTAATATTTGCACCCAAACTATTCAAAAAGTTTGCAACATCAACAACATGAGGTTCTTTCGCTGCATTCTCCAGCGTTGTCTGACCTTCTGCCATACAGGCAGCCATCATAACATTTATGGTAGCACCTACACTGGTATCGTCGAAATAAATGTGTGCTCCAACCAGCTTATCCGATGTTGCACATATTAGACCATGTTCAATCCTGACATCTGCTCCCAATGCCTCAAACCCTTTGATATGTCGGTCAATAGGTCTGCTACCGATATTACAACCTCCGGGAAGAGCCACCTGTGCTTTTCTATATTTACCGAGTAATGCTCCTACAAGATAGTAGGAACCCCGAATCTTTCTTACATAATCAAAATCAACAATAACAGAATTAATCTTAGATGCATTAATTTTTACCGTATGCTTATTAATCCGGTCAACCTTACCACCAATATCTTGAATCGCCTGCAGCAATACGTCAATATCTGTTACATCCGGCACATTTTCTATCTTTACTGTCTCATCTGTCATAATCGCTGCTGCGATGATTCCAAGCGCCGCATTTTTATAGCCGCTGATTACCACTTCTCCTACCAGCGGTTTCCCACCTTTGATTATATATTGCTCCATTGCACACCTCATAGTTTTATCGGAATATTAGTTTGTAAAAATTGCATATAAAATGAGTAGAGAATTTGTTAAATTTTTACCCGCCACTTTGATTATACCACAAAGTGGTTTTTTGTAAAATGTTTTTTACCAAATCTGGATTTCCTTATTTGATCATTTTCTTCATATATTTCCAGGTACTTTGTACTTTTCTTAATTCCGTATGATAATATTTTAAGTAATAGTGAATTTAATATTCAGATTACAAAGGATGAAAACAAGGTAATTCAGATTTGGTTTGCCATGGAAAAGCAAAAAAAATTATGGCAAAATATATCCTATGCCCTATAAAATATTAATGTCTTGTTTTATGTAAATATGCTATAATCATATTGAATATACATTATATACACAAAATATTATTAATATAAGTCGAAAATAAAAATGAACTATTATTTTCATGATCTATATGTACGATATATAATATACTATATATACTGTACGTTATGAAATCTGTCAACCCCAATCTTTTATAAATTGGAGATGATCCTATGCCATCTAAATTCATTACGATTGAAAATGTAACCGGTGCGACACACGGACGCGTTAAGCAAAGTCTGCGATTTAAGACAAATAGTTTTGTTTGGCGTATTAAATTTACTGCACCGTTAAATCCGGCAACCGTTAATAATAAGAACCTATATGTAACCTCCCTTAACCAGATACCGCTGAAAACCAACATCCGTTATGACTCCGTGAGCAATTATATAGAGATCGAGCCCTTGGAGCCCTATGCCAAAAATGAATCCTATCTGTTGCATGTGACAAATAACGTGATGTCAAAGAAGGGACAGAAGCTTCCCTCGGAGATAACGATACAATTTAAGGTATAAGGTTACCCTTTGTTAATTAAAATCCTCTGGCAAAAGGGTTAAACGTCCAAGTTCACCGATTCTCCCCTGAGCCGCCAATGCGGATAGCTGCTTTCCCATTCTGATATCCGCTGAGTCCATTGCGGCCTGCATCAGCTTCTCGATGGCTTCCAGTCGCTGTTCCGGTGCCTCCTTCTTAAGAATCCGTTTGACGGCATTCATTAAAGTGGTTTGAGCCCCCTTCTGAAGACAGTACTCCTTATTTCTTAGAATAGAATAGGCGAAGCCCAATAATTCCTCCTCATTATACTGAGGAAGATGGATTCTGTTCTTGAACATGTCCATCAGTTTTGGACATTCACGGAATAGCTTATTCATGTTCTTCTTGTTTTCTTCGAAGATTACTCCAATCTCACCGTGCAGCAAACTAATCAGCTCCAGTAGCTTATCGATTGTCGGGCGTTTCAGGTCGCTGGCATTTTCAATCACAAGGCAGCAGTTCCTTAAGGATTCCTTTTTTGCCATAATATCAGTTGCATTTAGATTCTCAGCTGAAACCTTCGCGATTTTTGAGGTCCTTAACCTTCCTGTCAAATGAAGAAATACTGCAATGGATTTCGCCAGAGCTGTTTTACCTGAGCCGGGGGTCCCGGTGATAATCATCTGTACACTCTTCGTATGCTTATCTAAGATCATGTCAAGGCTTTTCACCAGCTGCTTTCTAACCGTCTTCACGTGAAGGAAGCTACCGAATATCTCAAAAACATCTATTCCGGTTTCCGCCTGAATATCATTTAATCTTGCACTGTCCTCATCCTCATCCTCTTCTAACAGCCGGTAAATCTCGTTCTCCACCTCCTGTTCCGCTAACTCCCGTTCCGAAACATCAGCAGCTGACAGCTCCTGTAGCCCATATAAATCCTGTTCGTTATCGTTATCATCGACCCCTATGATTTCTCCGGTATATTGGAAATTCACCTCATACTCTCCGTCCGGAAGATCAAAAGTCTCCTCCTTATCCAAAGACTCCTCCGACAGGATATCCTCCACACCCTTTTTCATCTGATTCTCAAAATCGTCACTCTCTTCTTCAGGAAATTGAACCCGGAAATCTTCTTCCTTTTCGGCTTCCGATGTGGCTGCTTCCTCCTCCAATTCACCGGAATTCTCTTCTGCAGTCTTATGATACTCCTGTTTGGCCCTCTTCTTAAGCGCTTCGATAATCATTTCCTTATCCGCTTCTCCGGAATAGTATGCTTTCAGTACGCGAGCCTTCTCAACATAGTTTCCTTCTCCAAACCACAGAATAATGTCGGAGCATTCCCGGATACACTTCTCTTCCATACCGGCTTTGTAATAAAGCTTCGCCAATTCATAAGCCCACTGCTCTATATACTCGATTTCCTTCAAATTCTCCAGTGTCTGAATTAAGACCTCAAAGGATTCTCCCTTCAGCTTATCAATCTGATAACGGAAAATATAATTATTATAATCCTTCGGAGCCAGTTTCTCATACTCCCTTAGAAAGCTTTCCGCATCCTCTAAATTATTTAGCTGGATGGAAAGGCATATTAGCTGATTTAATGTTTTTCTTGTTTTTGTTTTATCATATAAACGCAACAGTAGTTGCAGCGCTTCCTCATATCGGCTATTCTGGGCATAAACCTCTGCCATCACACCAAGCATCGAAGGCTTCTTAACCTTCTTACTATCTATCGTTTCCAGAATTCTAAGTGCGGAAGCATAATCTTCCTCCCGTACCTTTCTCTTTATCTCTTCTGTCTTTACGATAATTTCATAGCTGCCCATGGTATTACCTCCTCTGTATATTAACCTTCGCCCTGTCCTTTAATTAAGGTTACCCGTCACCTCAAGATAGAGCTGCTCAAGACTTTTGTTTTTTCCCAGAAGTTCTTTCATATCACCAAAAAGAATGCATTTCCCCCTGTCAATCACGCAGATCTTATCACAGATTTTTTCCATCTCCTCCATGTAATGACCGGCATAGATGATACTGGCGCCCTGGTTTTTTAACCGCAGCACCGCCTCTAAAATCTGATTTCTGGACTCCACATCAAGTCCAACGGTGGGCTCATCCATGATGATCAGTTTCGGCTCATGCAATAGGGCTGCTCCGATATTAAGACGCCTCTTCATTCCACCGGAATAGCTGCTTACTCTTCTTCTCAGTACCTTACCAGTGATTTGAATGGTCTCAGACACCTCAGCCACGCGATTTCTTAGACGTCTGCCCCTTACATGATTTGCCCTTCCCCAGAATTTCAAATTATCCTTACCGCTTAAAGAAGGATATAGTGCAATTTCCTGAGGCACATAACCCAGATAGCTTTTCATAACCCAGGGAAACTTAACAATATCCTGTCCTTCATAATAAATATTACCGCTATCCGGTTTATTCAACGTGGCAATCATGGAAATCGTTGTAGACTTACCGGCACCGTTCGCACCGATCAACCCAAGTACTTCTCCCGCCTCTACACAAAAGGATACTCCATCCACTGCTTTATTATCTTTATAATATTTTTTCACATTCACCAACTCAAGCATTGCCATGCCCCCATATGATATAAGCGGTCTTTTTCTATCACTATACTAACATCTGTCCCCGGTGAATACAATAGTAAATAACTGCTCAAAAGTAAGCACAGGCTGAGAGACATCTCTTGATTTCAGCATAGCTCATGGTTAGTAATGAGCAGCACAATCTTCGATCTGTCTCTCGAATCCTACGGATGCTTCAACATCGTACAATTTATTATACCTTCCTTTATGAAAGATATGATACTAAAAATCCCTGTAATACGCCAATGTATTGGTCAGCTCCTCAGTAATCTCAACCTGTTCCTTCTGAAGCTGGCGAAATCTCCCCTCAAGCTCCCGAATCTTCTTAAGCTTTTCTCTATTATATCGGGAGAAGGCTTCTTCGAACAGTGGCTGTAGCATCAACTGATTTCTTATTTCCTTACCAAACGGACAATAGGTGGCCAGTATTTCCCTGACCGGCTTATTTAGCTTAATTGCCCCCATTGCTTCATTATTCACCCATTGCTCATAGTCAATTACGAATATTTCCCGGCTGTTACGGCCTCTTTGGATCTGAAGCTTCAGCTTCTCCTTCTTTTCCTCGGATAGCTCCCTGTTTTTGCGGTAAAATTGCAGATAGTCCGAATATTCCGAGGTCAGAGATTTATGCTTAATATCATTCCAGGACATTCCCTCTATACTCCTGCACATTTCCCAACGGAATCTGCCGTAGAGCTTCGTCATGATGGCTGACGGATTTGTTTCACAAAATAGCGGTAATAGAAACCGTCCCGCGCTGTCCCTTCTCTTTCCGGTAATCTCCTGCCACATGATGCCGTTCACGCCGACTGTGGGCATCATGATAATATCCGGATATACTCTCTTAATCATGTATTCCTTGGTAGTGACTTTATCTTTATCCACATAGAGAACTTCGCGGTCAAAGATGGAATAATCAATCCGCATCAGCTCTTTCATTACATCAATAATTCTTGACGGGGGGAGATAAGTCTTATCAAACGAGTTGACCAGCATGTCCCTCTGAAGCACTGGAGTAAAGGTGCTGATCTGCCCATTGGTAAGCTTGTTATTATATCGGAACATGTTCTGTATCTCATATTCCACCTTCCTCTCGGGACTTACCGACCACTCCTGAAGCTCCTTATCACTGAATCTTCCCTGCTTCTTTAAGGATGCAAGCATCTCCTGATAATCCAAGTCAAACTCGTTCTTAGACGGTTGCTTCTTACCCTCGTAAACAAGTGTAAGCCACTCCTTAATATTATATATCTGTATCTCTTGGTTCGAGGGCTTCTCCTCCTCCAGGAAGTAAAGAGTCAGCAGCTGATCCTTATTCATCAGTCTTTCATCCGCATAACCATATCGGAGGAACATGTCAACCAGTCTCGGTACCGACTTATCCCGATATGCTTTCAAAAAAATCACCGTATAAAGCAGATAATGGTTTTCCGTCAAATGTCTGCGAATCGCTCTGGCACTGTCATCTCCGGACATTCTGTCCTTCAGATTGACAAAGCTGTTCATGGTTTCCATCATCTCTTCCGCTTTGTCCGTTTCAATCTCCGCATAGAGGAGAAGTGTCCTAAAGGAATCCTTCAGCTCACTGATCACCCTCTCGGAATCCTCAGCCGTATATTTCAAATAAGACTTTGTGCTGATATCCTTCCCCTTGGTACCGGTGAGCAGCAGATGATACGCTTCCTCCATCCGTTTTCGATTAACAACCAGCCTTTTTCCCAACATCTGCTCATAGAAGTTTTCTATCAGATTAATCTGATCAATAATCCGATCCATACCATCCATTACTGATTTACTATTACCGTCTGCATTTTCCATCTCTATGGCAAGGGTAGCCACCAACTGGAAGAGACAGCTATCGCTATCGTCAATCAGGAATTCGGCCATGGCCGTCAGTTTAGTACATAAATTTTTTAAAACACTGATCTGCTGATGAATAATTTCCGCCTGATCCTCTACCTGATAGAAGGTGATGGCATTCCCATAGGAGTAGAAGGCTTTGATCACATCAATCGGGAGAGTAGCACATTCCTTGTAATAATTGATTCGATCACGTTCCAGTTCCAGATCACTATCCATCATCGTAAGACTGTTGATACGTTTGGTATTGTCAACGGTATATCCAAGTCTCTTCGCGGTGTCAACATAGCTTAGGTACTGGTCCTTCAGAAACTGATACAGGATTAATCCGTTCTTCATCATCTCCTGATAAATCTTGTCCAGCTCAAGAATCATACGGCTTTGGGAAGCTACCATCAAGCCATGATAATCCTTATTAATCGATAATATTGTATCCAGCTCTTCTATCCTGCTGATGGAAAAGATATAAAGAATGGAATCGTCCAGCGTCGTACAGGTGCTTTGATATACTCCGGAATACAAATCTCCTACTCCCAAAAAAACTCCGGAATTAACAATAAATTTAGCGCCATTGTTATGTATCAGGATGCGCCCTTTAATAATGAGGGCTATACTCTGTACCGCTTCTCCCTCCATATAAATATCTGTTCCTTTAGAGAATTGATTCACTGCGTTAGGGTTAATCTTCCATTTCATGTGATACAGCTCCAATTCATTATGATGTCTTACTCATACTTTCGTACAAAGCTAATGTAAGTCTATTATATATCAAACTCCATAAAACAAAAAGGAAAATTTGTAATAAATGTAGATTTTTTCACAGAATTTGACCAAAATGTTGGACAATTAATGTAGTTTTTCACTTTGCAACACGAAAAAAAGAAATGCCTTTCAGCATTTCCTGATTAGTTATATTAATTCCGTGCGTTCTGCTTTGAATGCTTACCATAAGCGTTACCTTTACAGTTAACTCGGCCCAGGCTTCCTTACGGCACACAGGAGATTTCGCTTAGTGCTGCTCCATTCCTGACCTGACACGGTT
>JAEZHX010000158.1 GCA_023436765.1 Bacillota bacterium | reverse complement strand
GTGACCGCTTTATATGGTTTACGATAGTTATATTCCGATACCATAATACCTGAGTTCTTGTTGCTGGCGTGGAGTACCTTATCTTCACCGATATACAGGGCGACATGGTTGATTACTCCATCTTTACCATAAAAAATAAGGTCCCCCGGTTGAAGCTTGTTTAAGGGAATAGTTCTGCCGTCCCTCGCCTGCTGCCTTGAGGTTCGAGGAAGATCGATTCCTTTCTCCTTAAATACGGCTTGTGTAAAACCGGAGCAATCAACTCCCTGTGTCAGACTGGTACCTCCATAACGATAAGGATTTCCCGTAAACTGCATTGCATACCGGACAAGCTCCGTCCTTAAGGGAGTGGTATCCTTATCCGAATTCTTCGACCTAGCAGCACCTATGGATGGTGTATAAGGTATTTTAATATATCTGGACTTCATAATCTTATGCTCCCCTCTAAGTCACCCGGAGCTTCTGCCTGTCAGGAGGGTCAGTTGAACCGGGAAACTACTTATCATTTTTTTCATTTCCTTCCATATCTTTCGCACCGGATTTATCAGTTTTCTTAACCTTAGTTGTTTTAATCCAGGCAGATAAGCCTCCTTCCACACCACAAAAAGCGAATACACTTAGGATCAATGTCTTTGGTTCTGTTCCTGTGTTGTAGGTTATGAATAAACATGCAAAGGTGAACAGGATAAGATAAATGAACATAATGACAAGAATTTTTTTAGTGTATTTATTTTGGCTTCTGCTCATAGTATCACCCACTTCACTGTTAGCCGGGACATTTCATGTTATCGATATTATTCTATGAAATTCAACCGATATTGTGACAAATCGACAATAGCTGCTTGACAGTGCAAAGCAGGGATGCTAAGTTCATGATAAGTGTATTCCATGCTTACGAAGAGGGGCTGAATTTATCAGTGCATCAACTGGTGTATCAGAAAAGTAACAGTTGTAAACGATATTCTATGTAATACCGTGAAAAATAAGGTCTGGGTAAGAGGGGTTCAGAAAGGACGAATGAAATGAACTATGCATTACTGGAAAAAGTCCTCTGCGATATCGTGAAGGAGGAACAGATTAAACTTGGATATGAAAGGGAAACACTGCGTTTATATTTTCCGATGAGCTCCCTGGTGAATATACTGGGGGAGGAGATAAGGGATATTGATACGCTGGATGAGGCATTAAAGGGTTTTATTACAGCGGTTAATGAAAAGCTTGGAAGCTTGGAGATCACTCACAGAGGGGACAGATACTGTATCCTCATCCCGCCGGAGGGAGTAGCCTATATTCATGAAGCTTATGGAGAGAATCCGTTTCTGCCTTCCTTTATCCAGGCCGTCAGCCGGCATGGATGTGAGCTGGATGACTTACTCGAGGTCTTTCATGCCTATTCCAATAGTGTGATATGTGAGAAGAGCCGAATGGATGAATTTGATTATGTTATTTACTTTGAAGACAGCATTCCTGACGACTATCGGTACTGTATCAAATTAGAAGGTGAGCATACGACCTATCACCGATTCCTTCAGAGAGATTACGAGATGCTGTATTAAGCATAGATCATATTTTAGTAAGCTGTAGTAAGAAAATGAATAGGTGCTACAGTAAATGATGATATAAAATACAAAGAAATGGCCCGTGCTTGCAACTGCCGGAATCAGGCAGATATTTAACAAGCGCAGGCCATTTCGTAATGTTTATTCCAGTGCTTCATTACCGGATTCACCGGTACGGATACGAATCGCATTTTCGACATGATAGATGAAGATCTTACCGTCCCCGATTTCACCGGAGCGGGAACTGTCATAGATTATCTTGGTTATCTTATCTACATCCTCATCCTTAACGATCAGGTCAATCATGACCTTAGGAATGAGGTCCATCTGAAATTTCTCTCCCCTCCAGGCCTGGACGATGCCCTTCTGAGTTCCCTGACCCATAATATCGGAGATGATAATTCCACGGTAGCTATCGGTATTTGCCAGACCAGCACGGACAGCACTCAGTTTATCCGGCTGTATGATTGCTTTAATATGCTTCATAATATTCCCTCCACTTTCTGCTTGAATCTGATGGTAGTTTAGTAGATTTTCATTTGCTTATCATCTACCCGGTCTACATTAATATCCTTGGCAATTACAGAATAGGACTGCTTCTTACTGGCAAACTCGGGATAAGCCATATTGCCATGTTCATGAATATCGAGACCTTCGATTTCCTCCTTCACGGATACTCTGACACCGAGGGTTACTTTAATCAGGTACCAGACAGCCAGGGAGGAGAGGAATACGAAGCCGCCTACACAGACAACACCAAGCAGCTGAGTTCCTAACAGCTTAAAGCCACCACCATAGAACAGTCCATTTCCGGTTGAGACACCGGTAATACCATCCTGTGCGAATAAACCGACAGCCAGGGTACCGAATATACCGTTACACAAGTGAACGGCTAATGCACCGACAGGATCATCAAGCCGAAGCTTATCAAAGAGCATAACAGCTAATACGACCAGTACACCGGAGATAGCACCGATGATCAGGGAGGCAGTTACGTCAACATATGCGCAGGAGCCGGTGATTGCTACGAGACCGGCAAGTACTCCGTTTACCGTCATACCAAGGTCGGGTTTTCCTACGATAATCCATGAAGTAGCAGTTGCGGTCAGTGCTGCGATAACGGCAGCAGTATTTGTCGTCATAACGATATGGGAGATTGCTCCGGCATCTGCAGCCATAGTAGATCCGGGATTAAAACCGAACCAGCCCAGCCAGAGAACGAACAGGCCGATGACCGCAAGACTCATATTATGGCCGGGAATGGGGTTGATTTTTCCATCCTTCGTATATTTACCTACTCTGGGGCCTAAAACGATAACACCGGCCAACGCTGCCCAGCCTCCGACGGAGTGGACCACCGTATCTCCTGCGAAATCAAAGAAGCCCATCTGAGCAAGGAAACCTCCGCCCCAGATCCAGTGTCCGACCACGGGATAGATGAAAAGCGTGAGCATAAATGAAAATACGATAAAGGAAATGTATTTAATCCTTTCAGCTACAGCTCCGGAGACGATGGTAGCAGCAGTTCCGCAGAAAACTAACTGGAAGAAGAACTTGGCATAGAAGGGTACCCCGGTCCAATTAAGGGCAGAATAAACACCACTGTAGGCATCTCCGACGCCGGGGGAATTATCCGCACCGGATAACATAAACAATCCCTTCAGACCGATAAAACCATTACCGTCTCCAAACATGAGACCAAAACCAAGAATTAAAAATCCAATAGAAGATACCGCAAATACAATCAGGTTCTTTGATAATATATTTGTTGCATTTTTGGATCTTGCAAAACCTGACTCAACGCAGGCAAAACCCAGATTCATAAAGAATACCAGCATAGCACAAATCAATACCCATAGAGTGTCTAACGTAACCTTAACATCCATACTTTTCCCTCACTTTTCATAGAATAAAAAATAGGCATTCAGACCCGTCGGTCCAAACGCCATCGTTCAATAATAACTGGACTATATTTAAACAACTCTCTGCGCAGAGCATAACAAGGTGAACCGTTAACAGGGTCACTTGTTATATATTAATGAATACCAGCCTGCAGGCATTCATTAATCATAAAATAAAAAGAGACATTCGGCAAATTATGCCTAACGTCTCTGTTCATGGTGAGATTATATAACAATGTGATTCAATTGTCAATAAAAGTTTTTTAAAAAATTTACACCAAAAATTATGGAACATTTATGGATATAATGATTGTATTATTATTTACACAAATCCCCCACGACCTGATTAATCTCCTTACCGTCTGCTTTTCCTTTCAAATCGGCCATGACATTCTTCATGATAAGACCCTTATTCTTGGTAGCAACAGCATCGGAGAACTTTTCAAGGATGTAGGTTCTGATCTCTTCCCCTGACATCATGGAAGGGGCATATTCCTTCATGACAGCGTAAGTAGCCTGGTAAGCAGCTTTTAATTCAACTCTTTCAGGAGGACAGGTTTCAACCTGTTCATTCACCAGCTTCAATTCCTTTAAGATTGCCCGGTTCACAAGTTCCTCCGGGATATCCTCACGGCAGCCTTCATCGATTGCCATCTTCTTAACTGAGGATACCAGGGCGGAGAGAGCGTCCTTTCTCACCTTATCCCTTGCTTTCATTGCAGTAATCATATCCTTCTGCAGCTGTTCCATATGCATAACAACACCTCCATATTTCATTTATATATTCTTCATAAGTACATCTGATATTACCTCACCAACAAGTATAAAATACCGGTTTCTTATATTCAATGATTTTTTATTGTTTGTGGATTTTATATAGTCCCATCTGTCCATTTTTATTATTTTAACATTAGTTTATAATTTTATGCAATAAATGACAAAGGAGATCGTCATAAAGAGTAAGGGAGGTGAAGGACCCGATGGATAGGGATGATAAGAGCAGACTGTTTGAATTCTTTACAGCAGAAAGAAAGAAGCTGAACCGTTATATTCACGGAAAGCTCCAAAGCATCAGCGATATGGAGGCAGAGGATATGGTGGAGGATGTTATGCTGCATATCCTTAATAGACTTACTGCTTCTGCGAGAGTTGATAATCTGTCGGCCTATGTTTACCGATCCCTTCATAACAAGATTGTGGATTACCTTCGAACCGAGAATCAGACGATATCACTGCAGGCCAATGTGGAGGATGAGGGAGAAATCCCATTCTATGAGCTACTGGCCGACCACAGGGCTGATGTCAGTGATGAAGCGGAGCGAAAGGAATTCATGCGAAGGTTGGCCGATGCCGTCAGCCGTCTGGAAGCAAAACAAAGGGCGGTATTTATTGCAACTGTTTTAGAGGGTAAGACCTTCAAGGATTTATCGGAGCAATGGCAGGAACCGGTTGGTACCCTTCTGTCCAGAAAATACCGAGCGGTGAAAGAGCTGCAGAGGATGCTGAAGGATTTAAAACCGGAGTAGAAGAAAGGGGAATATATTATGAAGCATTTCAGAAGTAAATGGCAGAAAACGCCCAGATGGGAGAAGATTGTAGGCTTCGTAATCATTGGGATTATTGGAGCCGTAGGAATGGGGTTTCTCTTTGGTATCGTAATAAAGCTATTATGGAACTGGCTGATGCCGGAGTTATTTAACCTTAAGGAAATTAATTATTGGCAGGCAATTGGATTGTTCGTACTGGCAAAGCTGTTCTTTGGTTTCGGAGGCGGACG